>NZ_JBFBBQ010000034.1:0-85606 GCF_040682775.1 Amycolatopsis sp. NPDC051106
GGCTCCACCGGGGCGCCGCTGAGCGTCGAGGGCTTCCGCTGGATCGTGAACGAGGTCGGGAGGAAGGTGCAGATCTGCTCGGTCTCCGGCGGCACCGACCTGTGCGCGGCGTTCGTGGCGTCGGCGCCCGACGTGCCGGTGTGGCTGGGTGAGCTGTCCTGCCCGGCGCTCGGTGCCGCGGTCAACGCGTTCGACGAGGCGGGCAACGCCGTCGTCGAGGAGGTCGGCGAGCTGGTCATCACGAAGCCGATGCCGTCGATGCCGGTGTTCTTCTGGAACGACCCGGACGGCTCGCGGCTGCGTGAGGCCTACTTCGAGATGTACCCGGGGTTGTGGCGCCACGGCGACTGGATCCGCGTCACCGGCCGCGGCTCGGCGGTGATCTACGGCCGCAGCGACTCGACGCTCAACCGCGGCGGCGTCCGGATGGGCACGGCGGAGTTCTACCGGGTCGTCGAGGGCTACGACGAGGTCGCGGATTCCCTGGTCGTGGACACTTCCGCGGTCGGGAACGAGGACGGGCAGCTGATCTGTTTCCTGGTGCTCGCCGACGGTGCCGCGCTCGAAGACGTCGAGCCCCGGCTGAAGAAGGAGCTCCGTAGCGCGCTGTCACCGCGGCATGTACCCGATCGGTTCGTCGTGGTTCAGGAGATTCCTCGTACCTTGAACGGTAAGAAGTGTGAGGTACCGGTGAAGAAGATCCTCGCCGGAGTGGCTCCCGACCGGGCCGTCAGCCGTGACGCGCTGGCGAACCCGGCGGCGTTGACGCCGTTCGTGGAGCTCGCCGGCGGGTAGATGGGGGAAGCATGATCGTTCACCACGGGTTGTACAGGTGGTGACGGGGACACGCGCGCAGACCACCTGGCGGGTGGCGGGAGCCACCACGGTGGGGGTGATCACCTGGGTGACCCGGCTGGCGGGACTGATGACACTCGTGTCGGTCCTCGTGCCCGCCGGGCGCCGGAACCTGCGCGGGCACCTGTCGGAATGGCTGGAGCTGCCGCAGGAGGCGACGGTCGCGGCGGCGACCGTCGCGCTGGTCACGGGCGTGCTGCTCGTGCTGCTGGCCGCGGGCCTGCGGCGCCGCAAGCGCCGGGCCTGGCAGCTGGCGATCGGCGCGACGGTGCTGCTCACGGTGTCGCACATCGGGCTCCGGCACGTCTTCGGCGCCGGGCTGGTTTCGGTCGTGCTGCTGGTGGGCCTGATCGCGAGCCGGCGCTACTTCGTCGCGAAGCCGGACCCGGTGGTCGGCCGCTGGCGCGCGGTGCGCGTGTTCCTGCAGCTGGCGCTGGCCGGGTTCGTGATCAACGTCATCCTGCTGTCGGTGGCGTCGCGGGCGGTCCTGGAGCCGATGAGCTTCCCGGACCGGCTGGCGGAGTCCGCGCTCGCGCTGGTCGGCGCGAGCGGGCCCGCCGTGTTCCACCAGATGTGGCTGGAGGACATGACCGCGGCCGTCGGCCTGCTGTTCGGGCTCGCCGCGGTCCTCGTTTCGGCGTACTTCCTGCTGCGCTCGGCCGAGCCGGCGCCCCGGCTGTCCGACGAAGAGGTCGCGCGCCTGCGCAAGCTGCTGGACGAGCACGGCGGGCGGGACTCGCTCGGCTACTTCGCGCTTCGGCGGGACAAGTTCGCGGTGTTCTCGCGGACCGGCAAGGCCGCAGTGACCTACCGCGTGATCGCCGGGGTGGCGCTGTGCTCGGCCGACCCGCTCGGCGACCACGAGGCGTGGCCGGGCGCGATCGAGGAGTACCTGGAAGTCTGCCGCCGCAACGGCTGGGTGCCGGCGGCGATGGGCGTCTCGGAACTCGGCGCGACGGTCTGGGCCCGCTTCGGCCTGGAGGTCCTGGAGATCGGCGACGAAGCGGTCGTCGACGTCGACGGGTTCACCTTGGACGGACGCGTCATGCGCGGCGTCCGCCAGGCCGCGGCCCGCACGAAGCGCGCGGGCTACAAGGTGCTGGTGCGCCGGGCGGAAGACCTGCGTCCCGGTGAACTGGCCGAACTGGAGACGCTGGCGGCGAACTGGCGCGGCACGGACACCGAGCGCGGCTTCTCGATGGCGCTGGGTCGCATGGGCGACCCGGGTTCGGTGCTGGTGACGGCCGAGCAGGGCGGACGGGTGCGCGGCGTGCTCCAGTTCGTGCCGTGGGGCTCGACGGGCCTTTCCCTGGACGTCATGCGCCGCGACCGCGGGGCCGACAACGGCGTCAACGAGCTGATGATTTCGGAGCTCCTGCTGACGGCGGGGCGGCACGGCGTCGAGCAGGTGTCCCTGAACTTCGCGGCGTTCCGGGCGTTGATGGAACAGGGCCAGCGCATCGGCGCCGGCCCGGTGGCCAAGACGGCGGCGAAGGTGCTTCATTTCTTTTCGCGCTGGATCCAGATCGAGACGCTGTACAAGTTCAACGCGAAGTTCCAGCCGCGCTGGGTGCCGCGTTATCTGGTCTACCCGGGAGTGCGCGAACTGCCCCGCGTCGGCATCGCGACGTTCGAGGCGGAAGGCCTCGGCGGACGCTCTCCGCGCCTGCTCAGACTGCTGCAGCGAGCGTGAGGGGGGTGCTGTCGGAGGGTGATCGGGGGGTGTGTAACCTATCTGAGCAGTGGTCGTTGGGCCCAGGAGGCTTCGCCTAGTCTGGTCTATGGCGCCGCACTGCTAATGCGGTTGGGGGTAACCCCCCCTCCCGGGTTCAAATCCCGGAGCCTCCGCTGGCACCCGGTTCGCCGGGTGCTAGGTTAGAGAACAACTGAACACGCGCCCGTAGCTCAGCTGGATAGAGCATCTGACTACGGATCAGAAGGTCAGGGGTTCGAATCCCTTCGGGCGCACGTCTGGTTGAGACAGCAGTACAAGAAGCCTCCTCTCGCGAGGGGGCTTCTTTCTTTGTGTCCCCACTAAGCCGTTTGGCCCCTTCGCGCGTGATCACCGTGACCTGTACCGGCCACGGAGGGATGGCGGATGGCGTACGCGGACGAGGTGGACGAGCTCGTCGAGAAGATCATCGACAGAGCGATCGAGTTCTTCATGTACGCCCACGGCTGGCAGCTCAACTTCCAGGGCAACTACGAGCGGGAGATGGGCAGCGACGGCGTTCAGATCACGCCGCCGGGCAAGCCGGAGCGTACGTCGGGTGGCCAGGTCCTCGGGTTCGGTGTTCCCTTCGTCGACGGCTTCGAGTACGGGTCCGGCGCCGACGCGGGCACGCTCGTCTACCGCCACTTCGAGAACACCGTCCGGGACATGTTCCGGACGTGGCGGAACCTCCCGGACCCCGAGAGCTTCGAGTCGTACGTCGAGCAGCTCCGCGAAGCCGCCTGGACCGTCTCCATGACCAGCGAGGGCAACACGGTCAGCGGTGTCGGCAACCCCGCGCTCGAGGCCGTCGCCTTCCTGCAGAAGAAGATCGGCGGGGACGACATGAACGGGGCGACGCTCTGTGCCGAGCAGGAGATCTGGCGCAAGGCGCGGGAAGACGTCCTCACCATCGCCGCGTTGTTCCCCACCCCGATCCAACCGGTCCTGGCCGGTGTCGCCACGGCGCTCCCCGCGCTGGGAACGCTGCTCAACGCGGGCAGCACGCCGAACAAGACCGAGGTCGAGTTCGCCGGCAGTACGCCGGACGAGGTGATCGGGACGGCCGCGGCGGCGCTCAAGACGCTGACGGACAAGATCCGCGACGCCGAGGCGCACCTCGAGCGGCTGATCACCGACGCGATGGAAACGGTGACCAGCCATCCCAGCTCCTTCGCCATGCCGAAACCGAAGCTGCTCGACCTCGGCGACCTCAACTTCCTCGCCGTCGAGACGCTGCCTCAGATCGCGCGCCAGTTCTACGTGGCGTCGGACTCGCTCAACGGGGGCGCCGGGTGCGTCCACGAGTGGGGGCGGCCGGCCGGGATCAACGTGTCCGACTCGCCGGACGGACCCCGCGCGGCGTGGGCCGCGCTCGTGTCGGTGGCCGAGGACCTCGTGCTCGACCTCGGGTGGGAGATCAAGGAGAGCGCGACCGACCTCCGATCGGCAGCGCCACCGAGTGGCTGAACGAAAACCGCTGAGGACAAGGAGAAACGCGGGAATGAAGCGCATCATCATCTCGAGCCTGGTCGTGCTGTTCGGGATCGTCGCGATCGCCGGTGGGTTCAGCAAGCTCGGCGACTCGACCGTCCGCTGCGGGGGGCGGCTCATGCAGGCCGGCGACGAGTGCGTCAGCACCTCCACGACGGGTTCGGAGACCGGCCGCAAGTCGGTCGACGAGCAGCGGAGCTCCGACAAGGCCGCGACTTGGGCCGCGATGGGGGGCGGGGTGCTCATCGTCGTCTTCGGGACCAAGAGCCTGGTGACCGGGATCCGGAACCGGCGGAAGAAGCCCGGGGCGGGGACGCCGGTCGGGAGCCCGCCGCAGCAGGCCGGGTTCCAGCCGCAGCAGGCCGCGTGGAACCAGCAGGCACCGTCGTGGAACCAGCAGGCGGGGAACCAGCCGCCCGCGTGGAACCAGGCGCCGCCGGTGCCCGGGCAGCCGATGCCTCCGGGGTACCCGCCCCAGCAGCCGGGCTGGGGACCGCCTCCGCAACGCTGACCCGAACCGCCCGCAGCCGAGCCCGGAACACTCCGGGCTCGGCTGCTTTGCGTAACTGGACTGGACCAGTGAACACGCCAACGTCTCAGCTGGTCACCTGCTGTTCGGCACTCTCCGTGGTTGTCCTTCCCTAATTGGTCTGGACCACGTAACGTCTTCGCAAACGGCGCAAAATCACCACCCTGGTCCCCGCCTGGTGGCCGCGCCGTCCCCTGCACCTGGCTCAAGGGAGAGCGATGTCCAGAAAGAGATGGCACCTCCTCGGTCTGTTCACCGCGGTCGGCGCGATCGCGGTCGGTCTCGTCACCGTGCCGGCGAGCGCCGCCGGCGGCGTGGGCGCCGGCTTCAGCAAGGGCTCCGACTGGGGCACCGGCTACGAAGGCAAGTACACGATCACCAACGGCTCCGGCTCGACGCTGGCCGCCTGGACGGTCGAGTTCGACCTCCCGTCCGGCGCGAAGATCGCCTCCCTCTGGGACGGCAGCTACACGGCAGCCGGTCAGCACGTCACCGTCAAGAACAGCTGGAACGGCAACGTCGGCAACGGCTCGACCGCGAGCTTCGGCTTCAACGTCAGCTACTCCGGCACCTACTCGGCGCCCGCCAACTGCCGGCTGAACGGCGGTTCCTGCGACGCCGGCGGCGGCACCCCGACCACCACGCCGACGACCCCGACGCAGCCGACCACCACCCCGACGACGCCGACTACGCCCCCGACGACCACCACGCCGCCGCAGACCGGCGGCCTGAAGAACGTCGGCTACTTCGTGCAGTGGGGCGTCTACGGCCGCAACTACCACGTCAAGAACATCGAGACGTCGGGTTCGGCGAGCAAGCTGACGCACATCAACTACGCGTTCGGCAACGTCAAGAACGGCCAGTGCACGGCGAACGACGACCCGTACGCCGACTACCAGAAGACCTACGACGCCGCGGGCAGCGTCGACGGTGTCGCCGACACCTGGGACCAGCCGGTGGCCGGCAACTTCAACCAGCTGCGGAAGCTGAAGAAGCTGCACCCCGGGCTCAAGGTGATCTGGTCGTTCGGCGGCTGGACCTACTCCGGCGGCTTCGGGCAGGCGTCGCAGAACGCCGCCGCGTTCGCGCAGTCCTGCTACAACCTGCTCAAGGACCCGCGCTGGGCGGACATCTGGGACGGCATCGACATCGACTGGGAGTACCCCAACTCGTGCGGCCTTTCCTGTGACACCAGCGGTGCCGCGGCCTACAAGAACCTGATGGGCGCGCTGCGGTCGAAGTTCGGCTCGTCGTTCCTGATCACCTCGGCGATCACCGCCGACGGCAGCAACGGCGGCAAGCTCGACGTCGCCGACTACGGTGGCGCCGCGCAGTACGTCGACTGGTACAACGTCATGACCTACGACTACTTCGGCGCCTGGGCGGCGCAGGGCCCGACGGCTCCGCACTCGCCGTTGACCAACTTCAGCGGTATCCCGACGCCGGGCTTCTACTCCGACGCCGCGATCCAGAAGCTGAAGGGCAAGGGCGTCCCGTCGAGCAAGCTGTTGCTGGGCATCGGGTTCTACGGCCGCGGCTGGACCGGCGTCACGCAGGCGACCCCGGGTGGCACGGCGACCGGTCCCGCGCCGGGCACGTACGAGCAGGGCATCGAGGACTACAAGGTCCTCAAGAACACGTGCCCGTCGACCGGCACGTTCGCCGGCACCGCGTACGCGAAGTGCGGCAGCAACTGGTGGAGCTACGACACCCCCGCCACCATCGGCGGGAAGATGTCCTACGCCAAGCAGCAGGGTCTCGGCGGCGCCTTCTTCTGGGAGCTGACCGGCGACACCACCGGCGGCGAGCTCATCACCGCGATGAAGAACGGCCTGTCGTGACGCGCCGGTGGTTGCCCGCGCTCGGGCTGGCGGCCGCGGCCGCCACGATCGGCGCGATGTTCGTGATCGCGCCGGCGAACGCGGCGGGCGGCGTGTCCGCGACCTTCGCGAAGGGCTCCGACTGGGGCACCGGGTACGAGGGCAAGTACACGATCGCCAACGGATCCGGGTCCACCCTGGCGAGCTGGACCGTCGAGTTCGACCTGCCGAGCGGGGCGAAGATCTCTTCGCTCTGGGACGGCAGCTACACGGCGTCCGGCCAGCACGTCACGGTGAAGAACACGTGGAACGGCAACGTCGGCAACGGCGGTAGCGCGAGCTTCGGCTTCAACGTGGCGTACTCGGGTTCGTACGTCGCGCCGTCGAACTGCAAGCTCAACGGTGGGTCGTGTGCGGCCGGGGGGACACCCCCCACTACGACACCGCCGCCTACGACGACGCCTCCGCCCACGACCACCCCGCCGCCGGGCACCGGCGGCAAGGGCGCGCCGTACCTGTACCTGGGCTGGGGCAACCCGCCGAACCCGCAGACGGTGATGAACGCGACCGGCGTCAAGTGGTTCACCATGGCGTTCGTCAACGCCTCCGGTGGCTGCAACCCGGCGTGGGACAGCAGCCGTCCGCTCCAGGGCAGCGCGGACGCCACCGCGATCGCGCAGATCAAGGCGGCGGGTGGCCAGGTCGTGCCGTCGTTCGGCGGCTGGAGCGGGAACAAGCTGGGCCCGAACTGCTCGACACCGGCCGCGTTGGCCGGCGCCTACCAGCAGGTGATCAACGCGTACGGGCTGAAGGCGATCGACATCGACATCGAGAACTCCGACGAGTTCGAGAACGAGGCCGTCCAGGACCGGATCCTGGGCGCGCTCAAGATCGTCAAGCAGAACAACCCGGGCGTGCAGACGATCCTCACGTTCGGCACGTCGACGACCGGCCCGAACTACTACGGCAACCGGCTCATCGACCAGTCGAAGGCCCTGGGCGCCAACGTGGACGTGTACACGATCATGCCGTTCGACTTCGGTGGCGGCGCGAACATGTACAGCAGCACGGTGAGCGCGGCGAACGGCTTGCGCGACAAGCTGAAGTCGACGTTCGGCTGGAACGACGCCACGGCATACAGCCACGTGGGCATCTCGGGCATGAACGGCCTGTCCGACCAGCAGGAGCTGACCGATCTGTCGGCCTGGACCCAGATCACGAACTGGGCCAAGTCGAACAAGCTCGGCAGGCTGGCGTTCTGGTCGGTCAACCGGGATCGTGGGTGTGCGGGCGGTGGCGTGCAGTCGACCTGCAGCGGCATCGCCCAGAACGACTGGGACTTCACCAAGGTGACGGCGGGTTTCTGACGTCGTCGTGAAGGAAGGCCTCCTTGCCGGCTCCCCGGGCCGGCAAGGAGGCCCTTCCGTTTTCAGAGCGTCTTGACGGCGTCTCCGATGGCTTCGTCCAGGATCGACAGGCCCAGCGAAATCTCCTCTTCGGACGCCGTCAGCGGCGGCGCGATCCGGAACACCCCGCCCATTCCGGGCAGCTGCACGATGTTCATGTGCAGCCCGAGCTCGAGGCACCGCCGCGTGACGCGCGCGCCGAGCTCGTCCGAGCTGCGCTTGGTTTCGCGGTCGACGACCAGTTCCAGCCCGGCCAGCAGGCCACGGCCGCGGATGTCGCCGACGACCTCGTGCCGGTGGGCGATCTGCTGCAGGCCGTGCCTGAGCAGGCCGCCGAGCTGAAGTGCGCGCTCGTCGAGGCGGTCGCGGGTCAGGACGTCCAGGACGGTGTTGCCGACGGCCGCCGGCAGCGGGTCCGCGACGTGCGTGGTGAAGAACAGGAACCCACGGTCGTGCGCCTCCTGCTCGATTTCCGCGCTGGTCAGCACCGCCGCGAGGGGCAGCCCCGCGCCGAGCGTCTTCGACAGCGTCAGGATGTCCGGGACGACGCCGTCGCGCTCGAACGCGTACCAGGTGCCGGTGCGGCAGAGCCCGGTCTGGGCCTCGTCGAGGATCAGCAGCATGCCGCGTTCCCGGCACTTCTCGGCCAGCGCGGCGAAGTAGCCCACCGGTGGTTCGATGATGCCGCCCGAGCTGAGGATCGGCTCGACGATGCACGCGGCGAGGCTGCCGACCGACTGCGCGTCGATCATCTCGAACCCGAAGTCGAGCTGACGCCGCCAGTCGAGGTGACCGTCGGCGTCGGTGAAGTCGGGCCGGTACGCGTTCGGCGCCGGGATGGCGAAGTTGCCGGGCGCCGCGGGCCCGTACCCCTTGCGGCCGGCGCTGTAGGTCGCGCTCGCCGCGGCCTGCGTCATGCCGTGCCACGATCGCGCGAACGAGACGATCTCGTGCTTGCCGGTGACGAGTTTCGCCATGCGGAGCGCGGCCTCGTTGGATTCGGCGCCGGTGGTCAGGAGGAGTGCTTTCTCCAGCGGCGCCGGCAGCGTCTCGGCGAGGCGACGCGCGAGGTCGACGACCGGGCGGCTCAGCATGCCGCTGAACAGGTGGTCCAGCTTCGCGGCCTGCCGCCGGACGGTGTCGACGATCTCCGGGTGCGAGTGCCCCAGGATCGCGCTCATCTGGCCGGAGGTGAAGTCGAGGATGCGGCGGCCGTCTTCGGTGAAGACGAAGCTGCCTTCGGCGCGGTCGATGATCTCGTGGGTGAACGCGCCGCCGTAGCGCACCAGGTGCTTGTCGGCGTCGGCCCAGAAGGCGTCTGCGGAGGTGGTCTCGGAAGTCGGAGCAGCCATGCCTTCGACGGTAAGTCCGGTCCGAGCGACACGTCCAGCTCACAATTCCGGCTGTCCTGTTCGGATTTTCCGTACAAGAATGGGGCGATGCTGAACCCGTGGCGCCTGCGGCTGCTGAGCCGGCTCGACACGCTGGGCACGGTCCGCGCGGTGGCGCAGGACGCGAACCTCAGCGCGTCGAGCGTGTCGCAGCAGCTCGCCGTGCTCGAAGCGGAAACCCGCACCCAGCTGCTGGAACGCACGGGCCGGAGAGTCCGCCTGACCCCGGCCGGGCTGATGCTGGCGCGGCGCGCGCGGGCGATCCTCGACCACATGGACACGGTCGAGGCGGAGCTGCGCACCCTCGGCGAGGAGCCGGTCGGCCAGGTCCGGCTGGGCGCGTTCCAGAGCGCGATCCACACGATGGCGGTCCCGGCGGTGACCCGGCTCGCGGGCGCGTACCCGCACCTCGAGGTCGAGCTGCTGGAGCTGGAGCCGCACGAGAGCATCCCGGCCCTGCGCGGCGGCGACGCGGACGTGATCATCACGACGACCGACTTCGTCCAGCTGCCGCTGGGCCCGGACCTCGACATCGTCCCGCTGGCGACGGACCCGATCGTGCTGGTGACCCCGCCGGAAGCGCCCCGCGGACCGGCGGTCCTGTCGGCGTACGCGGACTCGCCGTGGGCGCTGGACACCCCGCGGTCGTACATGGCGAACCTGACGCTGCGTCTGTGCCGCGAGTCGGGTTTCGAGCCGCGGGTGGTGTGCCGCTTCAGCAATTACCTGATGACGTTGCAGCACGTGGAGGCCGGGTTGTCGATCGCGTTGCTGCCGGAGCTGGCGGTGGACCGCCGCTACCGGGTGTCGACGCGCGAGCTGGCAACTCCGGTGACCCGCACGATCGCGGCGGTCGTCCGCAGCGGCACACCGTTGCGGGCAGGGGTGAACGTGGTCCTGGACGCGTTGCGTCAGCCGCCGGACCTGCCGGCACTGGCCGCGTGGGTCGACGGAGGCGCAGACTGACCGGGTGCGTGTGGCGATCAGCGTCACCGGGGTGGTCCAAGGCGTCGGGTTCCGGCCTTTCGTCCATCGGCTCGCGCGAGGGCTCGGGGGCTTCGTCGGGAACGACGGGCACGGTGTGTTCATCGAGGTCGAGGGGTCGCGCGCCCAGCTCGACGCCTTCCTCGAGGCACTGAAGACACAAGCCCCGCCGCTCGCGGTTGTCGACGAAGTCCGCACGCGCGAGATCCCCGCGCGAGGGGAGTCCTGGTTCCGGATCGTCGAAAGTCCTCGTGATGGCGCCGCCGACACGTTGATTTCCGCTGACTCCGCCACCTGCGACGACTGTCTGCGAGAGCTGCGCGACCCGGACGACCGGCGGTTCCGGTACCCCTTCGTCAACTGCACCAACTGCGGCCCGCGGTTCACCATCGTCCGGGGCGTGCCCTACGACCGGCCGCTCACCACGATGGCCGGGTTCGCGATGTGCGCCGAGTGCAAGCAGGAGTACGAAGATCCCGGCGATCGGCGGTTCCACGCCCAGCCCGTCTGCTGCCTCGCCTGCGGGCCCACCCTGCGCTTCGAGCCCGGTGGCGGAGACCCCGTGGAAGCAGCCGCCGAAGCGCTGAACGAAGGCGCGATCGTCGCCGTGAAGGGGCTCGGGGGCTATCACCTCGCCGTCGGGGCGCGGCATGAGGAAGCCGCGAAGAACCTGCGAACCAGGAAACACCGGGAGGACAAGCCCTTCGCCGTCATGGTCGCCGACCTGGAGCAAGCGAAACAACTCGCTGACGTCGATGCAGCGGCCGAAGAAGCGCTCACCAGCCGGCGACGGCCCATCGTGCTGCTCCCGAAGAAAGCGGACCTCGCGGCCGCCGTCGCGCCGGGGAACCGGCGGATCGGGCTCATGCTGCCCTACACCCCGCTGCACCACCTGCTGCTGGAGCGGACCGGCCCGATCGTCCTGACCAGCGCGAACGTCTCCGACGAGCCGATCGTCTACCGCGACGAAGACCTCGGACGGCTGAAGGACATCGCCGACGCCTTCCTCACCCACGACCGGCCGATCCACGTCCGGACCGACGACTCCGTGGTGCGCATCGTCGGGACGAAACCCCAGCTCCAACGGCGATCGCGGGGCTACACGCCCGAGCCCGTCAGCATCACGAAGACGACGAAGCACCTCCTCGGCTGCGGCGCCGAACTCAAGAACACCTTCTGCCTCGCCAAGGGCCGCCACGCCTTCGTCTCGCACCACATCGGCGACCTCGAGAACTACGAGACGCTCCGGGCCTTCACCGAGGGCATCGAGCACTTCAAGCACCTGTTCGACGTCGACCCGGTGCTCGTCGCGCACGACCTGCACCCCGAGTACCTCTCCACGAAATACGCGCTCGAGCAGGACGTCGAGCTGCTGGGCGTGCAGCACCACCACGCGCACATCGCCGCGTGCCTGGCCGACAACAACCACCCAGGTCCGGTCCTCGGCGTTGCCTTCGACGGCACCGGCTTCGGCCCCGACGGCACCCTCTGGGGCGGCGAGTTCCTCCTCGCCGACCTCACGAGCTACGAACGTCTCACCCACCTGCGAACCATCGCCATGCCCGGCGGCGTTATGGCCATCAAGCAGCCCTGGCGGATGGCTGCGTCCTATGTGGACGAACTCGGGTGGCCGGCGCACGAGGACATCGTCAAGCTCAAGCGCAGCGGCCTCAACTCACCCCTGACGTCCAGCGCCGGCCGCCTCTTCGACGCCGCCGCCGCGCTGCTCGGCGTCCGGGACACCATCACCTACGAAGGCCAGGCCGCGATCGAGCTGGAGCAGCTGGCCGACCCGGTCGAGAAGTCCGCCTACCGGGCCCGCATCGACGACGTCGTCCACGGCGAGGACCTCATCGCCGCTCTCCTGGACGACAGCGGCACCAAAGCGCAGAGAGCCGCCCGGTTCCACAACGGAATCGCCGACGCGATCGTGCGGACCTGCGACCGCTTCCGCGACCACAGCACCACCGTCGCGCTCTCAGGCGGGGTGTTCCAGAACGTCCTGCTGCTCGACCGGACGGTCGAAGCGCTGGAGCAACAAGGCTTCCGTGTTCTGACCCACCGGAACGTGCCCACCAACGACGGCGGAATCAGCTTCGGGCAGGTCGCCGTAGCCAGTCGTACCACTCGCTGAGCCCGTCGCCGCGCGTCGCGCTGACCTGCACCAACGCCGCCGTCGGGTTTACGCGGCGGAAGTCCCGCTCGAACTCGGAGACGTCGAAGTCGACGTACGGCAGCAGGTCGACCTTGTTCAGCAGCACCAGGTCCGACGCGGCGAACATGTGCGGGTACTTCACCGGCTTCCCGGGGCCCTCGGTCACCGAGAGGATCACGACGCGCGCCGCCTCGCCGAGGTCGAACAACGCCGGGCAGACCAGGTTGCCGACATTCTCGATGAACAGCGTCGAGCCATGCGCGGGCGCCAGCGAATGCAGCGCGCGGTGCAGCATCGACGCGTCCAGGTGGCAGCCGGCGCCGGTGTTGATCTGCACGACCGGCGCGCCGGTGGCCTTGATGCGCTCGGCGTCGAGCAGCGTCTCCTGGTCGCCCTCGATCACCGCGCACGGCGTGTCCGACGCGCGGATGGTCCGCTCGAGCAGCGTCGTCTTCCCGGCTCCGGGCGAGCTCATCAGGTTGATCGCGAACACCCCCGAGGCGCGCAGGTGCTCGCGGTTGTGCGACGCGAGTTCGTCGTTCTTCGCCAGGATGTCCTGCTCCAGCACCACCGTGTGGGCTTCGTCGGTGATCCGGACGTCGCCGTCCGAGCAGCCGCAGGTGTCACACATGTCCGACCTCCACCGAAGTGATGCGCAGTTCGCGCCCGGCCAGCACCTCGGCGTTGGCGCTGCCGCAGGGACAGAGCAGGATGAAGTCGTCGAGGGTAAACTCGTCGCCGCAGTCGCGGCAGCGCGCCCGCCCGGACGGCTCGGCGATGTCCAGCCGGGCGCCTTCGAGGGACGTCCCCGTGCAGAGGACGTCGAAGCAGAACCGGACGCTGTCCGGCACGACGCCGGACAGCCGCCCGATTTCCAGCCGCACGCTCGTCACCGTCGCGTCGCCCAGCTTGGCGACGATCGCGTCGACGACCGACTGCGTGACCGCCATTTCGTGCATTCAGCAGATCCTCGGCAGCGGGTCCCCGACCAGCAGGTCCACGATCCGGGTGCCACCGAACGCCGTGTTCAGCAGCACGATCCCCGGCGGGTCGTCGGCGATCCGGCCGATCACGGCGGCATCCGCGCCGAGCGGGTGCCCGCGCAACGCGGCCAGCGCGGCGTCGACCTGCGAGCCGTCCACGACGACCACGATCCGGCCTTCGCAGGCGACGTACAGCGGGTCGATGCCCAGCAGCTCCGACGCGCCGCGAACCTCCTCGCGCACCGGGACGGCCTTCTCGTCGACGACCACGGCGACCTCCGCGGCCTTCGCGATCTCGTTGAGGATCGTCGCGACTCCGCCGCGGGTCGCGTCGCGCATCGCGCGCACGCCGGGCACCGCGGCCAGCAGCCCGGCGACGAGGTCGTGCACCGGCGCGGTGTCGGACTCGAGGTCGGCGTCGATGTCGAGCTCGCCGCGGGCCAGCATGATCGTGACGCCGTGGTCACCGATCGGCCCGGAGACGAGGACGGCGTCTCCGGGCTTCACGGTGGCCACGCCGAGGCCCGTGCGGATGAGCACCCCGACCCCGGCCGTGTTGACGTACACGCCATCGGCCTTGCCGCGCTGGACGACCTTCGTGTCGCCCGTGACGATCTGGACGTCGGCCGCGAGGGCGGCCGTCTTCATCGAGTCGACGATCTTCAGCAGGTCTTCGACCGGAAAGCCTTCTTCGAGGATGAAGCCCGCGGTCAGGTACAGCGGCCGCGCGCCGGACACGGCGAGGTCGTTGACCGTGCCGTTGACCGCCAGGTCGCCGATGTTCCCGCCGGGGAAGAACAGCGGCGAGACGACGTACGAGTCCGTCGTCAGGGCCAGCCGGGCGTCGCCGATGGTCAGCGACGCCGAGTCTTCGAGGGGCTCGAGCAGCGGGTTGCGGAACGCGTCGAGGAACACGGCCTCGATCAGCGTGTGCGTCGACTTGCCGCCCGCGCCGTGCGACAGCGTGATGCGCTCCTCACGCACCTTCGCCCGCCGGCGCCGCGCCCGCTCGATGCGGTCGAGGACCTGCTGCTCGCGCTCGGTGGTCGTCATGCGCGGCTCGCCTCCCGGACGCGCTGGCGGCTGAACCGGCCGAAGTTGTAGTACGCCGCGCAGGCGCCTTCGGGCGAGACCATGCACGTCCCGATCGGCGTCTCCGGGGTGCACGCCGTGCCGAACACCTTGCACTCCCACGGCTTCAGCACACCTTTGAGCACCTCGCCGCACTGGCACGCCTTCGGGTCGGCGACGCGCAGGCCGGGAATCTCGAAGATCCGTTCGGCGTCGAACTTCGCGTACTTCTCGCGGATCGCCATCGCCGAGTGCGTGATGAACCCGAGGCCGCGCCACTCGAAGTACGGCCGCAGCTCCATCACCTCGTTGATGGCCTTCAACGCCACGATGTTGCCGTTCCAGGGCACGACCCGGGAGTACTGGTTCTCGACCTCCGACCGTCCCGAGGAGAGCTGGACCATCAGCAGGTAAATCGACTGCAGAATGTCCAGGGGCTCGAACCCGGCGACGACGACGGGCTTGCCGTAGTCGCGCGCGATGAACTCGTACGGCCGGCAGCCGATCACCGTGGACACGTGCCCCGGCCCGATGAAGCCGTCGAGCCGCAGGTCGGGGGAGTCGAGGATGGCCTTGATGGCCGGGATGATCGTGACGTGGTTGCCGAACACCGAGAAGTTCTCGATGCCTTCGGAAGCCGCGCGCAGCAGCGTCATCGCGGTGGACGGCGTGGTCGTCTCGAACCCGATGGCCATGAACACGACCCGCAGGTCCGGGTTCTGCCGCGCGATCTTCAGCGAGTCGAGCGGCGAGTAGACCATCCGGATGTTCGTGCCCTCGGCGTTGGAGTCGAAGAAGTTCCCGCCGGACCCGGGCACGCGCATCATGTCGCCGAACGACGTCATGAGCACGCCGGGCTGCCGGGCGATGTGGATGGCGTCGTCGATGCGGCCCATCGGGATCACGCACACCGGGCAGCCCGGCCCGTGCACCAGCGTGATGCTTTCGGGCAGGTAGTCCTCGAGGCCGTGCTTGTAGATGGTGTGCGTGTGCCCGCCGCAGACCTCCATGAACTTGTAGTGGCGGCCCGGCTCGCACAGCGACGTGATCTTGGCGGACAGCGCCCGTGCCTTCTCCGCGTCGCGGAATTCGTCGACGAAACGCATGACCACTCCTATTCGATCCGGGATTCGAGCAAGGCGGCCATTTCGTCCTCGTACGCCTTGCCGATGCTTTCGAGGAACTCGAGGGCGGCCGCGGCCTCCCGCTCGTCTATTTTGGACAGTGCGAAGCCGACGTGGATGAGGATCCACTCGCCGGGCTTCGGCGGGTCGTCGTCGAGCAGGCCGATGTTGATGAGCCGCTTGACGCCGCTGACCGAGACTTTCGCGAGGTCCGGGCGCTCCTCGCTGATTTCGATGATCTCGCCCGGGATCCCGAGGCACATGGCTCAGACCTCCGTCTTCTCCTTGACCGGCAGCTCGGGGCTGGTGCCCCAGGCGAGTTCGGTGACGGCGCGGACCGCGGCCGCGACCGCGGCTGCCACGACCGGCGACAGCCCGATCCCTTCGTCGAGGCAGGCCGGCTCGCACCCGACGATCAGCACGCGGCCGGCGTCCCCGCCGAGCAGCCGCAACAGCCGGAACACCGCCTCCGGCTGCATGCCGTGTGCGTCGATCGACGCCGTCGCCAGGTCTTCGGTGTCCGCCTCGATGAGCGAGAGCGTGCCGGGTGGCCGGCCGTGCGGGGTCGCGTCGAGCAGGATCGTCGTGTCGTAGCCGCCCAGCAGGTCGTAGGCGAGGTGCATGCCGGCGATGCCGTAGTCGGCGATCTGCACCCAGGGCGGCAGGTCGGTGCCCTCGAGCTCCTTGATGACCTCCACGCCGAAACCGTCGTCGCTCAGGAAGATGTTGCCGATGCCGGCGACCAGGACTCGTGGCCTCATTCCGCGACCTCCAGGGGTTCGATTTCGTCGGGGGAGAAGTACCGGTACCGGCCGTGGGCGTGCTGCAGGTCGGCGCCGGGATCGTCGTCGAGCGTCACCGCGACGTGCGTCGCACCGTCCACATCGGACAGGATGACGCGCACGGTCGCGGTCTTGCCGGTGAGGAACATGTCCTGGGCGTCCGCGCCGCGGAGGTTCGGCCGCAGCCGCACCTGCGAACCCGCGGCGACGCGCACCCCGGCGACGGTCACCGAAGGCTCGACCGGCCGCAGGGACCGGACCGCGCCGTGCAGCCGCTCCAGCAGCTCGGGCGGCATCGCGTCGACGCGGTCGACGATCGCCGCCGCGCGCGGGTCGGTGGCCCGGGCCTCGCGCTTCTCCTCGTCGGTCAGCGTCATCGTGCGGAGAGTCAGGATTTCGTCGATCTCGGTGCCGTCGAAGAGGTCCCCAGGGCTTTCCTCGGCGATCGACGGGTTGTCGTAGAGGATGATCGGCGACGCGAGCATGACCGTGCTGCGGGAAGTGTCGCCGATCAGCACCGGCCACAGCCGCTCCTGCCGGCAGGCGTCGACCGCGGGTTTCGCCCACTCCGGCGGGTCCAGCATGGACAGGAAGTGCCCGGTGTCGACGCTGAGCACGAGGTGCGCGGCCAGCAGCGAATGCCGGAGAGCGTGCTCGCGGACGCCGTCGGAGTGCCACGACGTCGTGTTGTGCACCTCGACGCGCAGCCGGGCGCCGCCGAACGGCCCGTCGAGCGGGTCGACGCGCGCGGTGAGGACGCCGGACAGCGGGTGTGTCCGTTCTTCGCCGGGCACATGGAACTGGGTTTCGACCGGGAGTTCCGAAAGCGGCAGCTCGAAGTCGGTCTCGTGCTCGACGGCTTCGTCCCACGTGAGCCGCGTCCGCGTCTGCAGGAATCGCACCTTGACGTGCAGGATCGTGCGTTCCAGGGGTTCGAGGAGGCACTCGACGCGGGCCGATGCGTGCTCGCCGATCTCCGCCGACGCGTGCGACGGCGGCACCAGCACGCCCCACTGCCAGCGCACGCGGTTCTTCCCCGCCGACGCCCGGTACGGGTAGAGGAGGTAGCCCTCGTAGAGCACGGCGTCACCGACCGCGCGGGCCTGGTCGAGGACGTTCACGGTCCACCGGCCAGCAGCTGCTCGATCGCGGCTTCCCAGGTCGGGATCGCGTGCTGTGCCTTGTACTTGAGCAGCGCGTCCACCGTCTCCCGCGGCAGCTTGATCCACGCGACGTGGGGGAAGTAGCGGGACATCAGCTCGTCCCAGACGGCCACCGGCATCCGGCACTCGGCCTGCGTGTGCCACGGCACCTGCTCGACCCAGAACCCCGGCCCGCCCTTGCCGAACACGGTCCCGCTGAACAGCAGCACCATCGGCACGACACCCTCGGAGAGCGCGTGGAAGTACTTGCCGGCCGCGACTTCGAGGTCGTAGGTGCACGGCACCTCGGCGTCGATCTCGGTGGCGCCGGTGAAGCCCGGCACGGCCACCGAAACCGTCGTGAACTGGAACGGCTTGAGCGTCTCGCCCCACCGGGACCGCTCGCCGAAGAGGTGGGTGAGCAGGTCCGACTCGTCGTCGGCGTACCGGCGCCGCTGCGGCTCGATGCGGATCTGGACGCGCAGCACCATCGCGTGGATGGGCTGCCCGGTCACCTCGGAGATCCGCAGCTTGAACGCGAGCGTCGGCGACGCGGCGTACTTCAGCGGCCGGACGTCGATGCAGTCGAAGGTCAGCTCAGCCATCGGTCACGACCTCGCTGCGTTCCCGCAGGCGCGCGAAGAACCCGTCGATCGCCTCGTGCGCCTCGGTGCCGCCGTCGAAGCCACGCCACGTCGTCCGGACGAGTCCGACCAGCTCGTAGCAGACGTCGATCGGCACCAGGAAGCACTCGAAACCCAGGTCGAGCTGGTTCAGCAGCAGGGCTTCGACGTCGTCGGCGATGTCGGCGAACGCGCGCGTGCCCGCCAGCAGCTCGTCCCACGTGCCGAGCTCCAGCAGCGACTCGGTCGCCCCCGCCGGGCTCGGGTAGAACGCGACCGGGCGGTCCTGCACCGAGTTGCGGAACAGGAACGCCGTCTTCACCGGGATGCCGGCCGACTCCCACAGCGCCGGCCCGGGCCCGAACCGCGGCGCGTGCCGGAACCGGTCCGGCACCGCGCGGTGCCGCTTCCCGCCCGACCCGCGGTGGGTGAAGAGCAGGTAGCAGCCCCGGCAGGTGCACAGGATCGTCCGGGATTCGAGGTCGATGACGTGCCCGTGCTCCGCGCCGATCGGTTCCGCGCACATCTCGCACTTCTCGCCCGGCACGGTGCGCTGGACGGGAGTGCGGAACCTGCGCAGGCCGCCCGTCACGGGACCTCCACGGGACACGGGACCAGCGGCAGCAGCGCTCGCCCGCCCGGCCCGGTTTCCTCCGGCACGACTCCCTCGACGACGACGTCGGAGATCTCCGGTGCCGCTTCCCGGACCACGCGCTCGATGGCGTACTTCGCGGTGACCGTCGACGACGGGCAGCCGTCGCAGGTGCCCTGCAGCCGCAGCCGCAGGACACCGTCGTCGATCCCGACGAACTCGACGTCGCCGGCGTGCGAACCGAGGTACGGCCGGACCTTGTCGAGCGCCTCGGTGACCCGCTCGTGCGTGGACCGCGGGTGCAGGTCGTGCAGCACGAGCAGGCCGCGGACGTGGTCGTCTTCGGCGAGGCGGTCGAGCAAGGGCCGGCCGGCGAGCTCCACGATCCGGGCCAGGCCGGCGCCGTAGAACTCGAGCAGCGTGTGGACGAGGTCCTCGGCGAGCTCGGCGTCGGCGCCGTCGAACTCGCCGAGCAGCTGCTCGATGCGCTCGCCGACCCGGTCGACGTCGGACATCAGCCGAGCTCCCCGCCGAACGCGTGCGGGGTGTGCAGCCGTTCGACCACCTTGCCCTTGCCGGTGTACATGTGGACGCCGCAGGGCAGGCACGGGTCGAAGCTGCGGACCGCGCGCATGATGTCGATGCCCTTGAAGTTCTCCTGCGTGTTCTCCTCGAAGATCGGCGTGTTCTGCACGGCGTCCTCGTACGGCCCCGGCGTGCCGAAGCTGTCGCGCACGCTGCCGTTCCACGGCGTCGGCGGGTACGGGTGGTAGTTCGCGATCTTGCCGCCCTTGATCACCATGTGGTGCGAGAGCACGCCGCGGACCGCTTCGGTGAACCCGCAGCTCACGCCTTCGTCGGGGACCTTGAACGGCGTCCACGTCTTGGTGTTGCCCGAGCGGACCTCCCCCAGCGCCTGGTCGGCGAAGTGCAGGGCCATCGCGGCCGAGTACGCCTGGAAGTACGTCCGGGCGCGGTTGCGCTCGAGCGCGTTGCTCCACTGCGGGATCTTCCACTCGAAGGCGGCTTCGGGTTTGGTCGCGGTGCGCGGCAGGGTGATCGTCACGCTGTGCCCGGTCGACTTGACGTACGGCGTGTCGACGAGCCCGGCCAGCGCCGTCACCCACAGCCGCGCGATCGGGCCGCCGCCGGTGTCGAGGGCCAGGTGGTCCTGGCCGTCGAACCAGCGCGGCGACATCGTCCACGAGTACTTGCCGTCGAAGTCGCGCTTCGCCGGGCGCGGGATGGTGTGCTGGTTCCACGGGTGGCGCTGGTCGACCCGGTTGCCCAGCGGGTCCTGCGTGACGAACATCGGCTGGTCGGCCCAGTCCTCGTAGAACGAGCTGCCGAGCAGGATCCGGATGCCGAGGTTGATGTCGAGCAGGCTGGTGGTGACGAGCTTGCCGTCGACGACGATGCCCGGGGTCACGAACATCTTCCGGCCCCAGGACTCCATGTTCTCGTAGCTGAAGTCGCAGTACTCGGGGTCGTTGAGGCTGCCCCAGCAGCCGAGCAGGACGCGCCGCCGGCCGACTTCTTCGTAGCCGGGCAGGGCTTCGTAGAAGAAGTCGAACAGGTCGTCGTGCATCGGCAGGCAGCGCTTCATGAACTCGACGTAGCGCATGAGCCGGGTCAGGTAGTCGGTGAACAGCTGCACGGTGGCCACCGTGCCGACGCCGCCGGGGTACAAAGTGGACGGATGGACGTGCCGGCCCTCCATCAGGCAGAACATCTCGCGCGTGCTGCGGGAAACCTGCAGCGCTTCCCGGTAGAACTCGCCTTCCAGTGGGTTCAGCGAGCGCATGATGTCGCCGATGGTCTGGTACCCGTGGTCACCCGCGTGCGGCGCTTCGGTGCGGTTGGCCAGGTCCAGCACACCGGGATTGGTCTCGCGGACCATCTTCTCGCAGTAGTCGACCCCGACCAGGTTCTCCTGGAAGATGTTGTGGTCGAACATGTACTCGGCGGCCTCGCCGAGGTTGAGGATCCATTCGCCGAGGTGTGGCGGGCGGACGCCGTAGGCCATGTTCTGGGCGTACACCGAGCACGTCGCGTGGTTGTCGCCGCAGATCCCGCAGATCCGGCTGGTGATGAAGTGCGCGTCGCGCGGGTCCTTGCCCTTCATGAAGATGCTGTAGCCGCGGAAGACCGACGACGTGCTGTGGCACTCGACGACGCGCTTGGCCGCCCAGTCGATCTTCGTGTAGATGCCGAGGCTGCCGACGATCCGGGTGATCGGGTCCCACGCCATTTCGACGAGGTCGGACTTGCCCTTGGTGCTGATGCCCTTGTCGGTCTGCGTCTCCGTCATTTCCCGATCCCCCTCAGCGCCAAGACGACTTGTAGCCGGTGTTGAGCTTCTTGCCGGTGTGCCGCCACTTCGGCTCCTTGTCGAGCTTGCGTTCGGTGATCTTCCGCAGCCGCCGGATCACCGACCCGTACGCGCCGCTGGCCAGCGACGACACCTGCGCGCCCGGCGGCTCGTCCATGAACGGCATGAACTTGTCCGGGAAACCCGGCATGGTGCAGCCGATGCAGATCCCGCCGACGTTCGGGCAGCCGCCGACGCCGTTGATCCAGCCGCGCTTCGGCACGTTGCACTTCACGACCGGACCCCAGCAGCCCAGCTTCACCAGGCACTTCGGGGAGCCGTACTCGGTGGCGAACTGGCCCTGCTCGTAGTAGCCGCCGCGGTCGCAGCCCTCGTGCACGGTCGCGCCGAAGAGCCACTGCGGCCGCAGGTGGTCGTCGAGCGGGATCATCGGCGCCTGCCCGGCGGCCTGGTAGAGCAGGTAGGTGATGGTCTCGGACAGGTTGTCCGGGTGGGTCGGGCAGCCGGGCACGCAGACGATCGGGATGCCGGCGCCGGACTTCCAGTCCCAGCCCAGGTAGTCGGGCACGCCCATGGCGCCGGTCGGGTTGCCCTCCATCGCGTGGATGCCGCCGTAGGTGGCGCAGGTGCCGACGGCCATGACCGCCAGGGCCTTGGGCGTCAGGCGGTCCAGCCACTCGCTGGTCGTCATCGGCTGGCCGGTCTCGGGGTTGTTCCCGAAGCCGCACCAGTAGCCCTCTTCCTTGATCGCCTCGTTCGGGATCGAGCCCTCGACGACCAGCACGAACGGTTCCAGCTCACCGCGATCCGCCTTGTAGAACCACTCGATGAACGTGTCGGCCCCCTTGTCGGGGCCGCATTCGAAGTCGATCAACGGCCAGTGGACCGCGATCTTGGGCAGGCCGGGCAAGGCGCCGAGGACGATTTCCTCGATGCTCGGCTGCGTGGCGGCGGTCAGCGCGACGGAGTCGCCGTCGCACGACAGGCCGGCGTTGATCCAGAGGATGTGGATGGGCTGCTCTTCGGTTTGCTCTGCGGCATGCGTCACGGCTGATCACCCTTGGCGAGGTCGTCGAGCGCGCCGAGGGTCAGCTCCCACAGCGCGTGGTAAAGGGTCGTCTGGGCTTCCTGGATGCGGTGCACGGAAGGGGACGGGACGACGAAGAGGTGGTCGATGCTGTCCAGCTCGGCCATCTTCCCGCCGTCGTAGCCGGCGACGCCGACGGTCACCATGCCGCGCCGGGCGGCTTCGTCGAAGGCGCGCACCAGGTTCGCGGAGTTCCCGCTGGTGGACAGGCCCACCGCGATGTCGCCGGGACGCCCGAACGCCCCGATCTGCCGGGCGAACACGACGTCGAACCCGATGTCGTTCGACAGCGCGGTCACCACGGCGATGTCGTTCGTCAGCCCGAAGGCGGGCAACGGCCTCGCGTCGCCCGCCGGGCTGAGGAACAGGCTGGCGAGGTCCTGCGCGTCGGTCGAGCTCCCGCCGTTGCCGAACGCGAGCAGCCGGCCGCCGCCGCGGAACGCGCGGGCGAGGTCCTGGGCGCACGCGAACAGGCGGTCGCGGTCGGCCGCGAGCACGTCGCCGCGGAGGGCGACGATCTCCCGCACTTTGTCCACAGTGGACTGTTCAACCTGACGGAGGACGGCGTCGAGGTCGCTGGAACCCGCGTAGAGGAACGGGTACAGCGCTTCGAGACCGTCCGCGCCCACGGGGGTGTGGTCCCGCGTCATGGCGCGTCAACTCCCTTGGCTAGGGATTCTCCAGACGAGCGATGGCTTCCCCGGCGTGCACCAGGATTCGGTCGCCCACGCCGGCCGAGACCAGCGCGATGCTCACCTCTTCCCGGCCCGAGCCGGTGTCCACGACTGCGAACCCGAGGTCCAGGAGTTCGACTACGGTCACTTCGACCGCGGTGTCGGAGCAGGTGATGCACACCCCGTCTTGGCAGACGGGGCCGACGTCTCTGTCGGCGTCACGGGCGCTCACGACGCCATCTCCGGGCTCAGCAAGCCGGGTTGTTCGAGGAAGACGTGCACCAGCTCCCACAGCACGTGGTAGGTGGTCACGTGGACCTCCTTGACGATCCGCGGGTCGGCCGAGCGGGCGACGAAGACGTGGTCCAGCCTGGTGGTCGCGGCGATCGCGCCGCCGTCCCCGCCGGTCAGCGCGACGGTGAGCATGCCGGCGTCACGAGCCGTTTCGAGGGCACGCCGGACGTTCACGCACTCGCCGTCGGTGGAGATGCCCAGCGCGATGTCGGCCGGTTCGCCGATGATCCGCAGCTGGTGGGCGAAGACGTCTTCGAGGCCCACGCGGTTGGCGACGCCGGTGACCGTCGCGACGTCGGCGGTCAGCGAGAGCGCCGGCAGCGCGCGCTTGCCGACGATCACCGGGTGGACGAACTCCACCGCGACGTGCTGGGCGTCGGTGCTCGGGCCGCCGTTGCCGAACACCACGAGCTTGCCGCCGAGGTGGAAGCGGCGGGCCATGTCGTGGCACGCCTCGGCCACGGTCCTGGCGTCATCGGCCAGGGCGAGCACGGGCGCCTTGCGGCGCTCGAAGAGGGCGTCGACGGAGTCCGGGTGATTCGGTGACCACGGCATCGCGGCACTTCCTCGGAGGCTGCTGCTCGGTGGTGGGAGCCAACCCCAGGCTAGAGGTGTGAGATGGATCACACAAGAGATCGAAGGGGTCCCGGCTACGCCAACCGGGTCTGATCGGTCCCTCAGACGTGGTGCTCGCGGTCGTCCTGCACGTGCTCTGCCCGGGCGAGCCACTGTTCGGCCTCCTGGCCGGACCCGCGTGACCGCAGCATCCGGGCCAGGCTGAGCATGCCCTGGACGTCGCCCGTCTCGGCGGCGCGGCGGAACCACCGCTCGGCCTCCGCGAGGTCGTCCCGGTGCTCGGCCAGGTGCCCGAGGTTGGTGAGCGCGGGGACGCTGCCGTGCTCGGCGGCCTTGCGGTACCAGGCGGCGGCTTCGCCCTCGTCGCCGCGGTTGCGGGCGAGCACGCCGAGGTTGGTCATCGCCGCCGGGTCGCCGCGCTCGGCGGCGTCGAGGTACCAGTTCTCGGCCTCTTCGAGGTCGCCGCGGCGGTGCAGCAGCAGCCCGAGCCGGACGATCGCCTCGGCGTGCCCGCCGGTCGCGCCGCGGCGGTACCACGACTCGGCGTCGGCGGGCCGGCCGAGCCGTTCGGCCTGCCTGCCCAGCTGGCAGGTCGCCGCCAGGTCGCCGGCCTGCACGGCCGAGCGCCACCAGCGGGCGGCTTCGGCGGCCTGACCGCGGTCGCGGAGCACGATGCCCAGGTCGATCATCGCGCCGGTGATCCCGGCGTCGGCGGCCTGCCGCAGCCACGACTCGGCCTCTTCGGTCCGGTCCTGTTCGCGGAGCAGGTGCCCGAGCGCGGCGATCGACGGGAGGTCGCCGGTGCGGGCCGCCTCGCCGTACCAGTGCTGGGCTTCTTCGCGCTTGCCGCGCCGCTCGTAGGAGCGGGCGAGGTTCAGCATCCCGTGCGGCTCGCCGGCCAGGGCGGCTTCGTGGTACCAGCGCTCGGCCTCGTCGTGCGCACCGCGTTCGGCCAGGAGGTGGGCGAGCGAAGTCATCGAGACGCGGTCGCCGCCCATGGCGGCCTGGCGGAACCACGTCTCGGCTTCGGCGAGGTCCCCGCGCTCGCGCATCGCCGACCCCATGCGGGCCATGGCGACGACGTTGCCGCCCTCGGCGGCTTTGCGCTGGAAGAACTCGTCGAACTTCTTGAGCCGGCCGGGCATCGGCTGCTCCCTCCGGATGGGTCCTGCTCCGGTAGTCGCAGATGATCGGCTCGGTGTGACACCTCCGCCGTGGGTGGGCGAGGTCACATTCGCGCCGGGTCGTCGTGTCGGCGCGGTTTTCGCAGGCCGGCAGGGGTGAGACTACGCCGCGCTCAGGTGAATTCGAGAGGAGAAAATCGTGGCGGCCCGCGGCTTTCGGCTCAGCGTGACCCAACGATCTCTGCTGGTAGTCGCGATCCTGGCGATCGCCTTCTTCGGGTACTGGGCGACGACCAGAAGCTCCGGTGCGACTCCGCCGCCGTCGTCCTCGCCGGCACCGGTTCCGGCCACCGCCGCCGACGTGCAGAAGCAGCTGGGCGAGCTGAAGGTCGCCGCGCGGACGTCCATGGACGGCTACTCGCGGGAGAAGTTCCCGCACTGGGACAGCCAGGGGTCAGGCTGTGACACCCGCGAAGTCGTGCTGAAGCGCGCCGGCACGGACGTGAAGACCGACAAGGACTGCAAGGCGACGTCCGGGACGTGGAAGAGCGTCTACGACGACGAGACGTGGACCAAGGCGACCGACCTCGACATCGACCACATGGTCCCGCTCGGGCAGGCCTGGGCCAGCGGCGCCAAGACGTGGACGACCGAGAAGCGCGAGCAGTTCGCCAACGACCTGACCCGGCCGCAGCTGTTCGCCGTGACCGACAACCTCAACCAGCAGAAGAGCGACAAGGCTCCGGACCAGTGGAAGCCGCCGCTGGTCGCGTTCTGGTGCACCTACGCGACCGACTGGATCGTGGTGAAGCACTACTACGGGCTGACCGTCACCGAAGGGGAGAAGACGGCCTTGACGGACATGCTGCGGCGCTGCTGAGCTTGCCGGCATGACGACGTTCGCGCTGATCCACGGGGGTGGCGGCAGTGGGTGGGACTTCCACCGGCTGGTACCGGAGCTGGCCGCGCGCGGCCACGACGCGATCGCGCCCGATCTGCCGATCACCGACAAGACGGCCGGGCTGGCCGAGTTCACCGACACGGTGCTGGCCGCACTGGGCGACGCTTCGGACGTCGCCGTCGTCGGCCACTCGTACGGCGGGTTCACGGCGCCGCTGGTCGCCTCGAAGGTGCGGGCACGGGTGCTGGTGTACCTGGCCGGGATGATCCCGGCGCCGGGCGAGCCGCCGGGGCAGTGGTGGGGAAACACCGGCTTCGCCGCGCCTTCGGGCTTGAGCGACATCGAGACGTACTTCAACGGGGTTCCGGCTGAGCTCGCTTCGGAGGGCATGGCGCACGGGCGCGAACAGGTGAGCAAGGAGTGGGACGAGCCGTGGCCGCTGCCGGCGCACCCGGACGTCCCGACCCGGGTGGTGCTGTGCCGCGACGACCGGTTCTTCACGCCGGACTTCCAGCGTCGCGTCGCGCGCGAACGGCTGGGCATCGAGCCCGACGAGGTCGACGGCCCGCACTGCGCCCCGCTGAGCCACCCCGCCCAGATCGCCGACCTGCTCGTCAGTTACCTCTGACTTGGGCCGTTCGGGGTATCGGCGAACTTAAAGGTCTAGACCTATTGACTGGGTGGTCCAGGCCACTTAACGTCTTTTGCGCGGCGAACCCGCACCTCCCCACCCGCGTCACCTCCACCCCGGTCCCCGCCATGGAGGTCCCTCCGTCATGCGCTTCGCCAGGATCCTCGCGCTGGCGGCCTTCGCCGCCGGAAGCGTGCTCGTCGCCCCCGCCGCGTCCGCGGCCGCTTTGCCCGCGTGCCAGCACTTCTACCCGGGCACCATCCCCGACCGCCCGGTCACCGGCGGCCACGGTCCCGGCACGCTCGTCGGCGCCGTGGACGTGAGCACCCGGCTGCCCGCGCCCGGCTCGGTCGCCGGCGGGCTGGGTGCCGACGGCAAGGTCACCTTCACCTTCGCCCGGGTCGCCGGCGCGAAGGCCTACCGCGCGTTCCGCAACGGCCAGGCCCTGCAGTGGATCAGCGACTGGGGCCAGCCGACGCTCACCGTCACCGACGCGAGCCCCTGCCAGGACGCGAACTACCAGCTCTACGCGATGACGGCGGAGGACAACTCGCCCGGCTCGCTCGGCCAGCTTTCCCCCGCGTACCGCCTCGACAGCGGCAACCACCTGGCGACCTACCGCATCCCGGCCGGCACGACGCTGAACTACCGCGTCACGTCCTACAACGACGTCGCCCAGACCGCTTCGGGGTACAACGCCGGCCCGGGCTTCTGCGCGGTCGACGCCCGGATCATCCCGTGGGGCACCAGGTTCTCGGTCCCGGGCTACGGCGAGTGCTACGCGGCCGACATCGGCAGCTGGATCAAGGACGACATCGTCGACGTCTGGCTACCCGGCACCCAGGCCGACGCGTGGGGCATCCAGCGGCTCACCCTGACGGTGCGCTGACCCTCGACGGCCGCAAGGCCGTGACGGCCTCCTTGCCGACGTCCCCTATGCCCCGGCAAGGAGGCCTTCACGACCGGTCGAGCCAGCTCCGGTACCACTCGCCGAAGGTCGCGTCCGCGGGGGAGACACCTCCGTCCGAGGCGCGGTCGTCGAACCAGACGCGACCGCGTTCCGGCCCGGTGACGACCAGCCGGAAGTACGCGCCGCAGCCGAAGTGGCACAGCTTGACCGAACCGGTGATCCAGCGCTGGTCGAAGTAGAGGTCGTCGGGGACCTCGTTGCCGACCGGGTGGTGCTCGGCGCGGTTCCACGCCGTGGTGTGCGGGAACGGCGTCGAGAGGAAGCCGGGCCGCCAGTCGTCCTCGTCCGGGCACTCGGCCGCGCCGAGCAGGTACAAGCCGTAGTACGGCCCGGCACCGCCCTCGCCCGCGGTCAGCAGGAAATCGCGGTAGTCCCCGGGCAGCGTCACTCCGTGGCTCCCCTCGAACTCCTCGAGGTCCGCTTCCGGCACCGGTGCCGAAAGCTCGTACCGGTGCCGTTCGGTGCCGAAGCGCTCGAAGCCCGGGTCGGCGGCGGCCAGTTCGGCCAGCCGCTCCCGGACTCCGTTCCAGCTCACCAGCGGTCGAGGTGCAGCACGTCCTCGAGGGGCTGCCGCGCCGCCGGCTTGAACGTGTCGCCCGTGTAGAACGCCGTCGGGATCAGCGCCGCCTGGTGCACGTTCTTCGGCAGCTCCAGCACCTCCGCCGCCTCCTGCTCGTACTTCAGGTGCAGCGTCGTCCACGCCGTCCCCAAGGTCACCGACCGCGCCGCCAGCATGTAGCTCCACACCGCCGGCAGCAGGGACGCCCACATCCCCGCCTGGTTGCCGGGCGGCAGCTCCGCGGACGCCGTCTCCAGGCACGGCACCACCAGCACCGGGACGTCGCCCATCCGGTCGGCCAGGTACGCGACGCTGTCGCCGACCCGCTTCTGCACCGGAGCCCGCGACGGGTCGTCCGCGAACTGCTTGCCCGCCGCGTTCGGCGACTCCAGGTACTCGTGGCACGCCCGGCCGTAGATCCGCCCGAGCGCGGCCCGCTGGTCCGCGTCCGTGACGACCAGCCACTGCCAGCGCTGGGTGTTCGAACCACTCGGCGCCTGCAGGGCCACCTGCACGCAGTGTTTCACCAGTTCGAGCGGCACGGGCCGGTCGAAGTCCAGCCGCTTGCGGACGGTCCTGGTGGTCGTCAGGAGCTCTTCGGGCGTCATCATCGGCCCATCATGCCGGGACTACCAGCGATCGTGCACCAGCGGCCGGATCAGCTCGTCGTACGTTTCGCGAACGCCCGCCAGCGCCTCGGGCGACAACGGCGGGAGCGTGGCCGCCGCGGTGTTCGCGGAAGCCTGCGAAGCGTTGCGCGCGCCCGGGATCACGGTGCTCACGCCCGGCTGGTCGATGATCCACCGCAGGGCGAACTGCGCCAGCGTCTGCCCCTCCGGGACGAGCCCGCGCAGCCGCTCGACGGCCTCCAGCCCGGCGTCGTATGGCACGCCCGAGAACGTCTCGCCGACGTCGAACGCTTCGCCGTGGCGGTTGAAGTTCCGGTGGTCGTTCTCGGCGAACGTCGTCGAAGCCGTGTAGCGCCCGGAGAGCAGGCCGGACGCCAGCGGCACCCGCGCGATGATCCCCGCGCCCGCCTCCGCCGCCGCGGGCAGCACGCGCTCCAAGGGCTTGAGGCGCAGGCAGTTCAGGATGATCTGGACGGAAGCGACGTTCGGCCGGGCCAACGCCGTCAGCGCCTCTTCGCACGTCTCGACACTCACGCCGTACGCCTTGATGCGCCCCTCGGACACCATCTCGTCCAGGGCGTCGTACACCGCGTCGGACGAATACACCGGCGTCGGCGGGCAGTGCAGCTGCACCAGGTCGAGGGTGTCCACGCCCAGGTTGCGGCGCGACCGGTCGTTCCACTCGCGGAAGTTCGCGCGGACGTAGTTCTCCGGCACCTGCTCGACGCGGCGGCCCATCTTGGTCGCCACGAAGACGTCGCCGCGTTCGGCGAGGAACCGGCCGACCAGGCGCTCGCTGCGCCCGTCGCCGTAGACGTCGGCCGTGTCGAAGAAGGTGACGCCGGCGTCGGCCGCCGCGTGCAGCACCGCCAGGGCGTCCTGCTCGTCGACCTCGCCCCAGTCGGCGCCGAGCTGCCAGCAGCCGAGCCCGACGACGGACACCTCGCGGCCCAGCCGGGTGATCTTGCGGTTCTCCATATCGCGATCCAAGCACACCGCCGCGCCTATGATCGGCCGTCATGGCCATGACGTCGGGTCCGGACGGACTCGGGACCCGGATGCGGCACGTCCTCGAGATCCTCGAGGGCGACGTCGCGAAGTTCCTCGCCGACATCGGCCTCGGCGACTACCGCCCGCGGTACTCGCCGGTCGTGCGGGCGCTGCTGGCGCGCGGCCCGCTGGCCATCCGCGACCTGGCCGCGGAGATGCGCGTGACGCACTCGGCGGCCAGCCAGACCATCGCGCAGATGAACCGCGCCGGGCTCGTCAGCCTCGAACCGGGCGCGGACGCCCGGCAGCGCATCGTGTCGCTCACCGCGAAGACGCGCGAACTGCTGCCGCTGATCGAGGCGGAATGGACGGCGACGACCGAGGCGGCGGAGGCGCTGGAGGCGGAACTGCCGTACCCGCTGCGCGGGGTGCTGGAGGCGATCGTCGAAGCGCTGGAGCGGAAGCCCTTCCGGCAGCGGATCGGCGAGACCGGCGCCGCGCGGGAGCTCCTCGAACCCTGATCAGGCGCCGGGGATGCGGAAGACGGCCCAGACGAACTTGCCGCCGGGGCAGGGTTCGAAACCCCAGTCCTCCGACAGGGCCTCGACCAGCACCAGCCCGCGGCTGCGCGCCTGGGCGGGGGACGGTGCCCGCAGCTGCGGCGGCCGGCTGCCGGAGTCGTGCACCCGCAGCGTCAGCTGGCCTTCGAAGTAGGACAGCTCGAGCCGCTGCGGGCACTCACCGTGCTCGAAGGCGTTCGTGACCAGTTCGGACGTGGCCAGCAGGACGTCGTCCAGCTGGGCCTCCTCCAGGCCGGCGCCGAGCAGCATCGAGCGCACCTCGTACCGCGCGCGGGCCGGGGCCGTGACGTCGTCCGGGAGCAGCACCGTCAGCGGCGCGACCGGCACCGCCGTGCGCTGCGACAGGTTCGTCGTCATCGGTCCTCCTCCCAGTGAGTTCCGGTACCGTCCGCGAGGTACCCAGGCCCGTCAGGGGCTAATCAGGTGCCGTCGGCGAGCTCGGATTCGTCCAGGCCCGAACGCAGCTTCTTCAAGGTCGCGGCCAGCAACCGCGACACCTGCATCTGGGAGACCCCGACGCGGCGCGCGATGTCCGACTGGCTCATCCCGGAACCGAACCGCAGCGCGACGATCTTGCGCTCCCGTTCCGGCAGGCTGTCCAGCATCGGGCGCAGCGCTTCGCGCAGCTCGGCCTGGCCCAGCTCGGCGTCCGGTGCCCCGAACCGCGTGTGCGCGGCGTTCTCCAGCAGGTGGTCCAGCGACGCCCCGTAGCGGCCTTGGCCGGCGCGAAGACCCTCGTAGACGTCCTCGATCGGGACGCCGAGCCGGGACGCGATCTCACTCGGCTTCGGCGCGCGCGAAAGCTGCACCGTGAGCTCTTCGCGCGCGGCGGAGATGTTCGCGTTCAGCTCTTTCAGCCGCCGCGGCACCCGCACCGACCAGCTGTTGTCCCGGAAGTGGTGCCGCAGCTCCCCGGAGATGGTGGGGACGGCGAAAGCCAGGAAGTCCGTGCCCTGCTCGGGGTCGAACCGGTCGACGGCGTGGATGAGCCCGACCGTGGCGATCTGGACCAGGTCCTCCATCGCCTCGTCGCGGTTGCGGAACTTCCGGGCGAGGTTGCGCGCGAGCTCCAGGTGGTTGCGCACCAGGGTGTCCCGGATGCGCTCCCGTTCCGCGGAGCCCGCCGGCGACGCGGCGAGCTGGGTGAACAGCGCGCCGACGTCGAGGTCGCTCCCGCTGTTCCCGGCGGGATCGCTCACGAGTCCGCCGCCTGGCTCTCCCGGACGAGGTCGACCCGGGACAGGTAGCGGCCGTCCTCGGGCGTCACGGTGCGCTCGGCCGACGTCGCGAGCGCGGTCAGCAGCTGCCACGACAGGCCGGAGTCGTCTTCGTGGTCAGGCGTGTCCGAAAGCACCGACACGGAGACCTCGATGCGCGGCCCGCTCCACGAGAAGACGCACGTGAGGCGGCCGTCCGAGCTGGCGGGGAGCAGCAGCGAGCACGCCTCGTCCACCGCCATCCGGAGGTCCTCGACGGCGTCGAGGTCGAAGTCCTGGCGCATGGCGATGTCCGCCACGATGGTGCGCAGCGTCGGCACGACGTGCGGGATCGCGGCCGTCCGCACCTCGATGACCTGCGCGCCTTCCGGGACGAGCGGGGCGTTGTCCTCCACGTTTGTTCCTTTCTCCGGCTCGCGCTCCAGGGGTTCGGCGGTGTCCTCTTCACGCCCGGTCGCGAGATGCCCGTGGGGTGAGCAAACCAAACCCGCGTTTGATCCGCTCCACCGGCGGGCATGTAGCGGGCGAGATGCTCATCCTGGGAAAGGCAGGGACGACATGGCTGACGTCAGCCGGCTGCCCAACGTGGTTGCTGAAGAATGGGAGTGGCAGCTGCACGGTTCGTGCCGGGGTGCGGACAGCAGCCTGTTCTTTCACACCGACAACGAGCGAGGTTCGGCGCGGGAGCGGCGGGAGGCCCGGGCGAAGGCGATCTGCCAGGCCTGCCCGGTGCTGGCCCAGTGCCGCCAGCACGCGATGACCGTCCAGGAGCCGTACGGGATCTGGGGTGGGCTCGGGGAGATCGAACGGCGGCAGCTGTTCCTCCGGCAGCGCAGGGCGGCGCGGAAGGCCATGAGTACCCACTGACCAGGCAGGATTCGATCGCACGTGAGCAGTCAGCGCGAAAGGGCGGCGGCCGTGGCGGGCTCGGCCGCTTCCTGGGTTAGGGTTGGCCCCGGAGTTGCCTTGACCGTGCCGTCGCGAGCTTCTGGAAAGGCACGGTGACACGGTTGCCGCTTGAGACAACAGGCGCGTACCCGGCGCAGGAGCAGCGCCTGACGAGGAGAAACTGCATGCCCGCAGCCGACCAGAACGCCACCCCGCCCGGGTTCGGCATCACGCTGGACACCGACGCGACGGAGCCCCGGGTGGTGGTCACCGGCGAGCTCGATCTGCTGACCAGTCCGCAGCTGCAGGAAGCCCTGGCCGGGCTGATCGCGGACAAGCGAGCGCAGCGGGTCGTGGCCGATTTGACCGGGGTGACCTTCTTCGATTCCTCCGCGCTGAACGTGGTGCTCCGCGCACAACGCCAGGCCGGCGAGCAGGACGTCGAACTCGAGGTCGTCCCGAGCCCCGCGGTGAGCCGCGTGATCGAGCTCACCGGCGTGGCCGAACACCTGAGCGTGTCGGAAGACCCCCAAGCCTGACCGCCCGCTACGGTTCCGCCGACTGATCTTGGTGCGGGGACCTTGGGGGCGGCACGATGATGGGGCGGACGCATGCCCTGACCGGCTGGTGCGCGGGCTTGGCCCTGGCGCCCGCGGTCGGAGCGGGTTCGGTGCACCAGGCGGTGGTTTTCGCCGCCACGACGGCGGGGTTCGCCCTGCTGCCCGACCTCGATCACCCCGGAGCGAGCGCGTCCCGTCTGCTCGGTTGGCTGACGGGTGCTTTGTCGTGGCTGCTGCGCAGGGTGTCCGCGGCGTTCTACGCGCTGACGAAGGGCCCGCGCGACGAGAAGGTGACGGGCCAGCACCGTCACCTCTCCCACACCGTGTTGTTCGCGGCCGGTCTCGGTGCGTTGACGTCGTGGGGGACCGAGGCGGGTGGTCCGTGGGCGGTCGTCGGCGTGGTGGTCTTCGGGCTGATGCTGGCGGAAGGCGCCCTGGGCGACTGGCTCCTGCCGGTGAGCGGCGCCGCGGTGGCCTGGTGGTTCTTCACGGCGCCGCCCGACCGGGCCGGCGAACTGGAGTCCATCACGGGCTGGCTGGGCATCGCGGTGGCGGCGGGGTGCCTGACCCACTGCCTGGGTGACGCCTTGACCGAGTCCGGCTGCCCGTTCCTCTTCCCGATCCCGATCGCGGGGGAGACCTGGTACGAGCTGGGGCCGCCGAAGGCCCTGCGCTTCAAGACCGGCAAGAAGGTCGAGAAGCGGCTCATCTTCCCGGTGTTCGTGGTGCTCGGCGTGCTGCTGGTCCCCGGTGTGTGGGACTGGTCGGTGAGCACGTTCGAGCGGTTGTTCGTCCCGCCTACGTCCCAGCAGGCGACAACGCCTTGAGCCGGTCCAGCAGCGCGGCGGTGTCGGTGTAGTCGCGGGTGTGCGTGATGAGGCCGTCCTGGATCGTCAGCACCATCACGTAGGTGGCCACGAAGCTCTCGCCACCCATGTCCTGGTGGAGGTCGAACTCCGCGACGAGCACCTCCGGGTCGGTCGTCTCGTGCACGACCACGTTGTCCGCCTTCGTGATCCGGCGGGCCTCGCCCGCCCGCCGGAACCGGCGGCGCAGTTCCTCGCGGCCCTTCGTCACGCGGGGCACTCCCGGGAGGGTGAACGGCATTTCGAGCGTCACGTTTTCGGCGTAGCAGTCGGCGAGGTCGTCCCAGCGGTTCTCGACGGAGGCGGCCAGGAAGCGGTCGAAGGCGGAACGCGCTGGGGACACGGTGTGTGGCATCGGAATTCTCCTGGAAGACTGGACGTTGAATCGGAACGGTGCACCCGCTTAGGACGATACGGAGCGTGCGTTCCGGTTGTCAATGAGGAGAAGACCATGGAGAAGATGCGCGCGGACGCTCGGCGCAACCGGGCGAAGGTCCTGGCTGCCGCCGAAGAGGCGTTCGCCGCCGACGGGCTGGCCGTGCCGCTCGACGACATCGCGCGGCTCGCCGGGGTCGGCGCCGGCACCGTCTACCGGCATTTCCCCAGCAAGGAGGCGCTCTTCCAGGCCGTCGTCCTCGAACGCATCGAGCAGTTCGCCGAAGAGGCCCGCGCCCTCGCCACGGCCGACAACCCCGGCGAAGCCTTCCTCGACTACTTCGTCCGCGTCATCAAGCAGGCCTCGCTCAACCGCGCCATCTGCGACGCACTGGCCGAAACCAGCGGGCACGCGTTCAAGGCCGGCGCGGGCGACGGCTTCCGCGCCGCCTACGGGGAACTCCTGCGAAGGGCCCAGGCCGCGGGCGCCATCCGGAAGGACATCGACGCCGACGACCTGCGCGCGCTCATCGTGGGGTGCCTCGCGGTCGAGCGGTACGCACCGGGCAGCGAACACCTGGTCCGCGTGGTCGTCGACGGCCTTCGCGCGTCAGCCGGGAACTAGGTCCCGCAGCTTCCGCAGCGGCGAACACACCAGGATCGCGGCCGAGGCGAGCACTCCCGCCGCCGCGATGTGCAGCGTCGCCCGCATCCCGAACGCACTGGCCAGCGCACCGCCCGCGAGGCTGCCGAGCGGGATGGCGCCGAACACCAGCGTGTGCGTGATCGAGTTGACCCGGCCCAGCAGTTCCGGCGGCGCGGCGGACTGCTGGAAACTCATGCCGAACACGTTCAGCACGATGACGCCGAAGCTGGTGAAGAAGTTGGCGACGACGTAGCAAGCGAGTGCCCAGCCGGGCCCGGTGAACGGGAAGAGCTGGTAGGCCAGGCCGTACAGCAGCGCCGCGCCCCAGAGCGCTCGCGCGCCGCCGATCCACTCGCCGATCCGCCGCGCGGTGAGCCCGGCCGTGAGGGCGCCGGTCAGCGTCACCGAGGCGAGCAATCCGATCGCCCACGGCGAAAGGCCGACGTCACGGGCGAGGAACACGATGATGATGGCCAGGTGCACCGACTGGAAGAAGCTCGACACAGCGCCGTGCACGCTGATGGCCAGCAGGATCCGGTCGCCGCGGACCACCCTCAGTCCGTCGCCGATCTCGCGGAGCAGCCGCCTTGGCCGGGGTTCGGGGCGCACGTCGGGCGTCTCGATCCGGCGCAGCCACAGCGCCGACCACAGGTAGCTGACGGCGTCGACGGCCAGGGCGGCCGCGTTGCCCAGTGCCTGGATGATCAGCCCGGCCAGGCCCGGGCCGGCGACGGCCGCCATCGACAGGTTCGTCTGGAGCCGGGCGTTCGCTTCCGGCAGCTGCTCGCGCGTCACCAGCCGCGGGACGTAGGTCTGGTGGGCGATGTCGAAGAACACGCCGAGCAGCCCGACCCCGAGGACGACGGCCAGCAGGTGCGCCAGCCCGAGCACGCCGAACAGCGCGGCGACCGGGATCGATCCGATCAGCACCGCGCGCCCGACGTCGGCGGCGATCAGCACCGGGCGGTGGCGCACGCGGTCGCACCACGCGCCGACCTGCAGGCCCAGCACCAGGTAAGGAAGGCTTTCCGCCGTTCGCAGCAGCGAGACCTCGAAGACGGACGCGCCGAGCGCGGTGACCGCGAGCAGCGGCACCGCCAGCACGTCGATCCGGCTCCCGAGCTGGCTCACGAGATCGGCCAGCCAAAGCCTGCGGAAGTCGCGGTTTCCCAAAGCCCCCATGACCCCAACGTGCCACGCTCAATAAAGTTGAGTCAAGAAGACTCAAGGTGCACCGTCTGTAACAAGAGCTAAGATCAACGCGAGTTAGTCCTCGTACCTGCGCTGCGCGTGGCGAGGGGGTGCCCGGATGAGTGGCCGACCTACTTGGGGCTCTGCCGCGGTCACCGGGCTGGCGGGATTCGCCGCCGGGTTGCTGGTGGCCGCGCTGCTCGTCGCCGGCCGGCCCGTTCCCAAGCCCGCCGACGTCACCTCTCCGCCGGCCAGCACCGTTTCCGCGCTGCCGGTCACCGTGACCGCGTCGGTGCCGCCGTCCACCGTCACCTCGGTCGAAACCTCGCCGCCGAGCACCACCACCAGCGTCGTCGAGGTCACCGTGACCTCTTCGCCGACCTCCACCACGCCGAGCTCGACGTCGCCCGCGCTGCCGTTGACGAGCGGCTGGCGCGACTGAGGCGTGCAACCTCAGCGCGGGTGACTCCGTCTGGTCGGCATGCGAACGTGGATCGCGGCACTGCTGCTCATCACCGCCGGCTGCGGCCAGGCCGGCTCGGGGACGGAGGTCGCCTGCCCGGCGATCGGCACCCGGATCGGCATCGGCCTGACCGTTCCGGACCCCGCGGGCATCACCCGCGCGACGCTCGAAGCGTGCTGGGGCGACCAATGCGTCACGCGCCCGGTCGAGCTCTTCCCCGGGACCGCCGCGGGCACCCAGACCTGCACCGGGACCGGCCCGGACGCCTCCTGCGGCGTCTCGATGGTCCCGACCGGCGAACTGCGGGGCTTCGCCGACGTCCCGGGTCTGCAGGCCGAGCCGATCCGGGTCACCGTCCGCTTCGACGACGGCAAGCCGCACACGACGGTCGTCACGCCCGCCTTCAGCGAACCGGGCGGCCCCGCCTGTGGGAAGGCGGGGCCGCAGGCTCAGCTCGTGGCCGGTCCCGGCCGCGAGATCAAACCGGGCTAGCCGACGTCGCGGCGGCGCCAGCCCACCAGGCCGGCGGCCAGGGCGGCGGCCGCGACCGCCGTGAGCCAGACGAGCGGGGTCGCGACGAGCTCCTGGCCGGGGATCTTCGGCGGGTGCTGGAACGGGGACACGTCCAGCACCGCCTGCGGCAGGTTGACGACCGGGCCGAACAGGCTCAGCAGCAGCGCCAGCGAGCCGACCGCCCACGCCGCGGCCGAAAAGCCCGGCAACAGCCCGAAGATTGCGACCGCCAGCGCGACCACGACCCACGCCGCCGGCAGCTGGACGAGCATCCCGGCGAGGGAGTCGCCGACCGAGCCGCCGACGTCGCCGGTGCGCAACCCGTTGGCCAGCCCCATGAACAGCCCGCCCGCCAGCAGCAGCACCGCCGTGCCGAAGAACGCGAACACCAGGTGACCCGCCGCCCAGCGCAGCTTGCCGACGCTCGTGGCCAGCACCGGCTCGAGCCGGATCGCGGTCTCCTCGCCGCGCATGCGCAGCACCGCCTGGATCCCGTACAGCGACGCGACCATCGCGAACATCCCGGCCATGGCGGCGAGGAACGCCTGCGTGAGCGCCTCACTGCCGCCGAGGCGCGCCATGATCTCCTGAGCCTGCGGGCTCGAACCGACCAGGCCGCCGATGCCGCTGGCGATCGAGCCGAACACCGCGCCGACGACGGCCATCCCGATCGTCCAGCCGAGCAGCGGGCCGCGGTGCAGCCGCACGGCGAGCGCGAACGGCGTCCGCAGGCTCGCCGCCGCCCGCGCCGGGCCCGGCCGCGGCGGCAGGATGCCGACGCCGACGTCGCGCCGCGGCAGCAGCCAGTACCCGGCCGCGCCGACGAGCAGTGCGAAGGCCACCGGCAGCAGGAGCACCCACCAGCGTTCCCCGGCGAACGCGCGGACCTGCTGCACCCAGCCGATCGGCGACAGCCACGACAGCCAGCGAGCGTCCACTGTGGAGTCCCCGGCCCCGCGCAGCAGGAAGGCGGCGCCGACCACGGCGGTGCCGATCCCGTTGGCCGTGCGGGAGTACTCGGCGAGCTGGACGGCGACCGCCGCGACGGCCGTGAACACCAAGCCCGCCAACGCTTCCGACGCGCCGAAGGCCAGCGAGCCGGCGGCGGGCAGTCCGGCGCCGACCATGCTGCCGTACTGGATCAGGCCGATCAGCACGCTCGCCCCGCCGGCCACCAGGACGGCCGACGTCAGCGCCGCGTACCGGCCGACGACCGCGGACGCGAGCAGTTCCGCCCGGCCCGTGTCCTCCTCGGCGCGGGTGTGCCGGGTGACCGTGAAGACCACCATCAACCCGGTCAGCAGGGCCAGGAACCCGCACATGCGCCAGGAGATGAACCCGCCCGCGGTGGTCAGGTCGAACGGCGGCCCGTAGAGCAGCGCGTACGACGGGTTGGTGTTCGCGCCGACTTGCAGGGCCTGCCGGTCGGCGGCCGTCGGGTAGAACTGCGTGAACGTCTTGACCGTGCTGGCCGGGACGATGCTCAGCAGCACGATCCAGATCGGCAGGACGACGCGGTCGCGGCGCAGCGCGAGCCGGGTGAGGTGCCAGGTGCCGGCCAGCTCGTGGGCGGGCGCGACGCCGGCTTCGGCGCGCGAGAGGGTCGCGGTCATTTCGCGCTCGCTTCGGTCGTGTAGTGCCGCAGGAACAGCTCTTCCAGCGTCGGCGGCTGGCTGACCAGGCTGCGGACGCCGACCTCGGTCAGCCGGCGCAGGGCCTCGTCGAGCGAGCGCGTCTCGACGTCGAAGCGGACGCGGTTGCCGTCGACCTTGAGGTCGTGGATGTTCTCCAGCTTCGCGAGCCCGTTCGGCGGTCCGGCGAGTTCCGCGGTGATCGACGTCCGGGTGAGGTGGCGCAGCTCGGCCAGCGTGCCGGACTCGACCGTGCGGCCGTTGCGGATGATGCTCACCTTGTCGCACAGCGCCTCGACCTCGGCGAGGATGTGGCTGGAGAGCAGCACGGTGCGGCCCTGCTCGCGCTCCTCCTGGATGGCGTACTGGAACGTCGCCTCCATCAGCGGGTCGAGGCCGGACGTCGGCTCGTCGAGGATCAGCAGGTCGACCCGCGAAGCGAGGGCCGCGACGATGGCGACCTTCTGCCGGTTGCCCTTCGAGTACGTCCGCCCCTTCTTCTTCGGGTCGAGGTCGAACCGCTCGACGAGGTCGGCGCGGCGTTTCTCGTCGAGCCCGCCGCGCAGGCGGCCGAGCAGGTCGATCACCTCGCCGCCGGAGAGGTTGGGCCAGAGGTTGACGTCGCCGGGCACGTAGGCCAGGCGGCGGTGCAGGCTCGCGGCGTCCTTCCAGGGGTCGCCGCCGAGCAGCCGGACGTCCCCCGAGTCCGCGTGGAGCAGGCCGAGCAGGACCCGGACGGTGGTCGACTTCCCGGCGCCGTTCGGGCCGAGGAATCCGTGTACTTCCCCAGTAGGTACCTGCAGATCCAGGCCGTCCAAGGCCTTGGTCCGGCCGAACGACTTGTGCAGGCCGGAGATCGCGATGGCGTTTTCCATGCTTCGGAAGCTACACTGATTTCACTAAGTTGTGAAGTCAAGAAAATGTCTGGATTGAATGATCTTGGTGGGCGGGTACGAGAGGATGGGCCGATGACGACGCCTGACGCGAAGCGAGATGAAGACGCCGTCCGCCGCTACGTCGAGAGCCTGGCCCTGGTGCTCTCGCAGATCGGGATGCAACGCATGTCCGCGCGGGTCTTCGCGGCCCTGATGACCACCGACGACGCCCGGCTGACCGCGGCCGACCTGGCCTCGCAGCTGTCGGTGAGCCCGGCGGCCGTCTCCGGCGCGGTGCGCTTCCTCGAGCAGGTCGGCCTGGTCGCCAAGGAACGCGAGCCCGGCGAGCGCCGCGACCACTACCGCCTCTTCGACGACCTCTGGTACGCCACGTTCCTCAAGCGCGACCGCATGATCATCATGTGGCGCGACGCGGCGGGCGACGGCATCGAAGCCCTCGGCGAGGACTCCCCCGCGGGCAAGCGGCTCGCCGAGATGCGGGACTTCCTGTCCTTCATGCTGGAAGAGCTCAACGGCATGTACGAGCGCTGGCACAAGCTCCGCGCGAAGAAGTACGCCTAGCTCCGCCCGTCACCCTCGACCGAGGCGCTTCGCGCCGCTGTTCTAATTCCGGCATGGTCCTCCTCGCTCAAGCCCTCTACGTCAAGCGGAAGACCCCGCGGCTCCCCGGCGCGGCCGGTCCGGCCGAGGGGCTGGTCGACGGCGAAGGCGAGCCCTTCCGCCTGGCGGTCCTCGGCGAGTCCACAGTGGACGGCGTCGGCGCGAAGGACCACGAGGAAGCGCTCACCGGCTGCCTCGCCCGCGAGCTCGCCCGTGACGGCCGGGCCGTCCGCTGGCAGGCGGTCGGCCGGACCGGGGCCAACGCCCGCATCGTCCGCGCCGAGCTCGTCCCGCTGGTCCGCCCGGCCGACCTGGTCGTGGTCGCCCTCGGCGTCAACGACACCATCGAGCTCCGGACGGCCGCGGGCTACCGCCGTGACCTGCTGGAACTGGTCGTCGAGCTGCGACGGCGCCTCGGCCCGGTGGACGTCCTGCTGGCCGGCGTGCCGCCGATGTCGCGCTTCCCGGCGTTGCCACGGCCGCTGCGAGACGTCCTCGCCGCCCGCTCGACCGCTCTCGACGCGGCGGCCGCGACCCTCGGGAAGCTCCCCGGCGTCACGCACCTCCCGATGGACCCGCGGCTGCTCGACCCGGCCGCGTTCGCGTCCGATCGTTTCCACCCCGGGCCGGCGGGCTACGCGCGGTGGGCGCAAACGCTTGCCGAAGCACGTTCGGTGATCGCTTAGCTGCCCTGCGTCGATCTTCAAAAAAAGTTCGCGGTTCGTGTATCTGGCCGCCCGGCCACTGCGTCCTGTGGGGCAGCCAAGCACGAATTCGCCGGATGCGGCAGGGGGTGCCGGGTTCGGAAATGCGCGGTGACCGGGAGCCGAGGGGGCTTCCGGACACCGTTGGCCGGGTGCCCTTCGGGGGAGGGGACATCCGGCGGGGCCCGTTGGGGAGCGGGTCCTTGAGGGAGGGGAGTACCGGTCGGCGCGGGTCACCCGCTCGCGTCGGCCGGTACCTCCCGCAGACGTCATTGACCGACAAGCGCGACCGACGAAGTAAGTGACCTTGATGTATCCGAGATCCACCTGCACGCTCCTTCCCCCCGAAGGACCCGCGATACTGCCGAAGCCGACTCGAAGACTTTTCCGAAGAGGGGCAGATACGGTGACCGACGTGCAAACCACAGAGGTAGACCCACCGTGGGAGGGCTTGACCGGCGCCGAGCTGCACGCCGCGTGCATGCAGGCCGCCCGGGAGGGTGACCGCCGGGCGATGGACCGCCTCGTCGCCGAGCTGACCCCGCTCGTCTGGCACGTCGCCCGCGCCAACGGCCTCGACCGCTCGGTCGCCGAGGACGTCGTCCAGACCGTGTGGCTCGCTCTCTTCAGCCAGCTCGGGAAGCTCCGGGACCCCAAAGCCCTCGCCGCCTGGCTGATCACGACCACCCGGCGCGAGGCCACGCACCCCTTCGGCCGCCGCATGCAGCCCGTACCACTGAGCGACGAAGTCGCCGAGGCCATGCCGAGCACCCAACCGGCACCCGAAGACGAAGCCGTCCGCGCCGACCGCGACCGCCGGGTCTGGCGCGCCTTCGTCCGGTTGCCCCACCGCTGTCAGGACCTGCTCCGGCTGACCGTGCTCGCGGGTCGGGCGGAGTACCAGCTCGTCGCCGAGACACTGCGCATGCCGCGCGGCAGCGTCGGACCGACCAGAGGGCGCTGCCTCGACCAGATGCGCGATCTCCTCGCCAGTGAAGGGGGAACCCGATGAACGACCTCGGAGCGCCGGGCGAGGCCTTTTCCGACGAAATGATCCTGGCCGGCATCGGCCGCTTCCTCGACGAGCTGGACCCGCCACCGGACGACCTGGTGCAGCGGGTCCAATTCGCGCTCGCCCTCGAAGACCTCGACGTCGAGGTCGCGCGGTGGGAACGGCTGGACACCCTGGCCGGCGTGCGCGGCGGCGGCACCGGGACGATCACCTTCACCGTCAGCGACCTGACCGTGATGATCAACCTGACCAAGATCGGCAAGCTGCACCGCATCGACGGGTGGCTCGTGCCCGCCGGCCAGTACGGCGTCGAGGTGCGGGTCGCCGAGCACGGGACGTCGTCCACGACCGCCGACGAAGGCGGCCGGTTCGTGCTCGACAACGTGCCGCGCGGCACGACGCAGATCCTCGTGCACCTCGGGGACGTGTCGTGCCGGCGGACCGTCGTGACGCCGACGGTCGTGCTTTAACCGAGGAAGTCGGCCAGGGGGACGGGCGTGAGCCCGTCCTTCTTCGCCTGCTCGACGAACGCCGTGTAGTCCTCTTTGAACGTCTTGCGGAAGTGCATCAGCACGACGTCGCCCGGCTTGAGCTTGTCCCCGGCCTGGAACTGGACGTGCCCGTCGTTGACCGCGGCCGTCCACAGCACCGCGGCGCGCATCCCGCACGCGGCCGCCGCGCGCAGCGTGTTCTGGTCGTAGTTGCCGAACGGCGGGCGGAACAGCGACGGCCGCACGCCGAGCCCGCGCTGGAAGTCGTCCGCGTCGTCGCAGATCTCCTTGCGCTGGAACTCGTACGGCTTGCCCTTGAGGTTCGGGTGGTCGACCGTGTGGTCGCCGAGCGTCGCGCCGGTGGCGTCGAGGATCTGCTTGAAGTAGGCCTCGTGCCCCTTCACGTACTTCTGGTTCAGGAACAGCACCGGGTGGGTCCCGTTCTGCTGCATCAGCCTCAGCGCGTCCGGGTCCTTGACCGCGCCGTCGTCCATGGTGAGGAAGACGTACGGCTTGTCCGTGGTGATCCGCCGGACGACCGGCACCTGGCCGTTCGCGACGGCCGGCGCCTTCTGCTGGACCGTGCCGAACGGGTACGGCGCCGACGGCGTCGCCCCGGGCCCGCCGCCGGGCGCCGGGTTCGGCTGGCTCGTGACCGCCTCCCGCTGCTCCGGCTCGTTCGCCGAACACGCTGTCAACGCCAGTGCCGCCGCGACGGCGACCGCTGCCACGCGCTTCATCCACGTCCCCCTTCGGCGTAGTGCAGAACTACCCGAAAGGGTGACGTCGGAGTGCGGGGGGAAGTTGCGTCGGCTGATCTTGTGTGGCCGGGGCCACCCAGGTCAGCGTCCTGTTTCGGCTGCCTTTACCAGCTTGTCGGAGAACAGCCGGATCACCCGTTCGAGTCCGGCCGCCAGGATCGGGCCGGTGCCCTTGACCGGCTCGGTGAACGATCCGGTCCACCGCAGGTGCGTGCCGCCGCCGTCGGCCGGCGTGAACAGCACCTCGGCGCGGTAGTCCTTGATCGGGTTGGCGCCGAAGAACGTGTAGACGTGCTTGTGGCGGGGCTCGTATTCGAGCGTCTCCTCGCGGATCAGCACCGGCCAGAGCCCGACCTCGCGGACGGCGCCGACGCCGGCCGGGTCGTCGGCGCCCTGGCGCTTCCAGCGGGCCTGCACGATGAGTGGCTTTCCCCACTTCGCCCAGCTCGGCCCGTCGGCTTCGAGCGCGAACAACGCGGCCGGCGGCGCGGTGCTCGTGCGGTTGACCTCGAAGGAGTACTTGCGGCCCACCGGAACCTCCCACGTTGTTGACAGACTGATAATTAAGCGTTCCCGGCAGCGTAGGTCAAGATGGGGGCGTGAGCACGCCGCGCCCCGACATCGCCGCGCCGCACTGGCTGACCCAGCTCCTGCGCAGCAAGCCGGTCCCGGTGCCGTGGAACATGGTCGCCCGCGCCGTCCTCGCGCTGGCCGTGCCGCTCGCGGTCGCCTACGCGGCGGGGGACATCGCCGTCGGCGCGCTGATCTCGACCGGTGCACTGCCGGCCGTGCTGTCGGAGTCGGCCGGCCCCTACCGCTACCGCGCCCGGCGGCTCGGCGGCGCGACGCTGGCGGCGACCGCGGGCTACCTCGTCGGGCTGCTCACCGGCGGCACGCCCGCGCTGTCCGTGCCCGCGGTGATCCTGGTCGCGGCGGTTTCCGCGCTGATCAGCGCGGCCGGCAGCAACGCCTCGGTCGCCGGCCTGCAGATGTTCGTGTTCGGCGTCCTCGGCACCGGCCAGCACGCGACCGGCGTGCGCGTCGAGATCCTGTTCGGCTTCTTCTGCCTCGGCGCGGCGTGGAGCCTCTCGGTGGCGCTCGCCAGCTGGACGTTCCGGGCGACCAGCCCCGAACGCACCGCCGTCGCGCACGTCTACGTCGAGCTGGCCGCGATGCTCTCGGCGACCGACGAAGCCGTCTCGCGGGTCGCCCGCCACCGGCTGACCACGGCCATGAACACCGCCTACGACCAGCTGCTCACCGCGCGCTCGTGGCTGTCCGGCCGCGACGCCGCCTACCGCCACCTGCTCAACCTGCTGTCGGCGACGACGCCCGCGGTCGAGGCGTCGGTGGCGATGGTCAACGCCGGCCGCCGCACGCCCCAGGAGGTCATCGACCACTTCGTCGCGCTTTCGGCGTCGGTGCTGGCCAGCCAGCCGCTGCCGGAACCGCCGCCGATGCCGGCCGACGAAGGCGACCCGCTGCTCGCCGCGCTGTACGCGGGCCTGATCCGGATCGGGAAGGGCGACGACCGGAAGCGCCGGGAGACGGCGCCCTGGTACCGGCGCCTCCGGACGTGGGCGGGCTCGCTGGCGTCCGGTCCGCTGACGTGGATCGCGGCGCTGCGGCTGACGCTGTGCGTCGCGATCGCCGAGGTCGTCGGGCTGCTCGTGCCGTTCGAGCGGTCCTACTGGATCACCCTGACCGTCGGGATCGTGCTCAAGCCCGACTTCGGCTCGGTCTTCGGCCGCGCGGTGCTGCGCGGGATCGGCACGGTCGTCGGCGTCGGGGTGGGGGCGATCGTGCTCGGCGTCGGCGGGCACGGCTGGCTGCTGGTCGCCCTGATCGCGATCTTCGCCGGCGGCGTCGCGGTCGGGAAGGTGCGCAACTACGGCATCCTCAGCGCGTTCGTGACGCCGTTGATCATCCTGCAGATGGACCTGGCGAACACCGGCAGCTGGGACGTCGTGGTGGCGCGCCTGGTGGACACCGTGCTGGGGTGCGTGATCGTCCTCGTCTTCGGCTACCTGCTGTGGCCGGGCAGCCGCCGCCCGCAGGTCGGCGGCCGGCTGGCCGACGGGCTGGACGCCGTCGCGAAGTACGTCTCGTGCGCGCTGGTGGAAGCGTCGTCCGGGGACGCGCGGCTCGCGCGGTCGCGGGCCCGCCGCGGCGCGTACCGGGCGCTCGCCGACCTGCGGACGGCGTTCCAGCAGGTCGTCGTCGAGCCGTCGGCGAACGGCAGGCAGGCGGTGGCGTGGTGGCCGGTCATCGCCGCGCAGGAACGCGTCGCGGACGCCGTCACCGAGGTCGGCGTGACGATCGGCCGGGGCGTGGCGCCGCCCGACCCGGGTGACGTCGAGCTGCTGACCACCGCGCTGGACGAACTGGCGTCGGCGATCCGCGAGCAGCGCGAACCGCGGTCGGTGCCGCTGCCGGACAGCGCCCAGCTGGCCGGGGTGGTCGACCAGCTGGAGTCGGCGTTCGACGCCGTCCGCGGCCCCGACCTGGTGGAACGCACGCCGCTGCGGCTCGTCCGGCGGTTCCTGCCCTACCACCGGCGCACCTGACGTCCGTGCTGTTCAATTGCCCCATGGGAATCGACTTCGATGCGTTGAAGGGCAAGGCCGAAGAGGCCCTGCGGGAGCACGGCGACAAGATCGAGGACGGCCTCGACAAGGCGGGTGACTTCGCGAAGTCGAAGTTCACCGGTCACGACGAGCAGATCGACAGCGGCATCGAGAAGGCGAAGAGCTTCCTCGACAAGTTCGACGACAAGCCGGACACGCCCCCGGCCCAGTAGTTACTGGACCTCGCCGGTCGCGATCCCGTCCGCGAGGCCGGTGATCCGGCCGCCGCGTTCACCGAGCGCGACGAGTCCTTGGCGCGCGTCCGGGGCCGACAGGCTGATCCGGACACCCGCGCGTTCGACGTCCAGGCTGGCGGTCAGCGCCTGCGCGCCTTCGTACCCCGCGTTGATCGTGGCCGCCAGCCCGCCGGTCGACGCGAGCGAACCGCGCGCGGCGCCGAGCCGGCCGAGGGCTTCGTCGACGATCGGCAGCAGCGCGTCCCGGTTGCCTTCGGTCATGGCGCGCACGAGCTGCGGGTTCGACCCCGCGACGCGCGTCCCGTCGCGGTAGGACCCGGCGGCCAGCGACATGGCCAGCGGTCCGCCCTCGGCGCCGATCGTGGCGAGGATCGCCGCGAACAGGTGCGGCAGGTGCGAGATCCGGGCGACGGCTTCGTCGTGCGACTCGGCGGGCAGCGGCACGACGTGCGCCCCGACGTCCAGCACGAACCCCGCGATCTCCGCCCACGCGTCGAGATCGGTGTCGTCTTCGACGGCGACGACCCAGGCCGCGCCCTGGAACAGCGCGGCGTCCCCGGCCAGCCAGCCCGAGTTCGACGTCCCGGCCATCGGGTGCCCGCCGACGTACCGCGTGTACGGCACGCGCCGGCGGACGGCGTCCAGGACCGGCGCTTTCACGCTGGTCACGTCGGTGAGCAGGCAGTGCGACGCGTGCTGGGAGACCAGGCGCAGCAGGTCCTCGACGGCCGGCAGCGGCACCGCGAGCACGACCATCGCGTCGTCGGCGGCGGCCCGGTGCAAGGCGGCTTCGACGTCGGTCGTGACGTCGTAACCCGCTCTGCTGGCCGCGTCGGCGTCCACTTCGGAGACCGCGGCGCCGAACGCCGTGCGGCCACTCGCGGCGGCCGCGCGCAAGAGCGACCCGCCAATCAGCCCGAGCCCGATCACGCATACGTCTCGCACGGGGCCCATCCTGCCAGTGCTGGACGCTTATCGGGCTACAGCGCCGCGGCGAGCCTCGTTCCCTGGTCGATCGCGCGTTTCGCGTCGAGTTCGGCGGCGACGTCGGCACCCCCGATGAGGTGCACCGGGACGTCGGCGGCGCGCAGTTCGTCGGCGAGGTCGCGCACGGGCTCCTGACCGGCGCAGACGACGATCGTGTCGACTTCGAGCAGCCGCGGGGTGCCATTGACGGTGATGTGCAGGCCCTCGTCGTCGATCCGTTCGTAGGTGACGCCGGGGATCTGCTCGACGCGTTTCGCCTTGAGCGCGGCGCGGTGCACCCAGCCGGACGTCTTGCCGAGCCCGGCGCCGATGCCGGACTTCTTGCGCTGCAGCAGGTACACCTGCCGCGGCGACGGCTCGGGCCGTGGCTGCGCGAGCCCGCCCGGCGCGTGCTCGGGGTCGGTGACGCCCCACTCGGCCATCCACGCGTCGCGGTCGAGGGCCGGCGAACCGGTGTGGGTGAGGAATTCGCTGACGTCGACGCCGATGCCGCCGGCCCCGATCACCGCGACCCGCGCGCCGACCGGCTTCCCGTGCCGCACGACGTCGACGTAGGAGAGCACCTTGGGGTGGTCGATCCCGGGCAGCGACGGCACGCGCGGCGCGACGCCGGTGGCCAGCACGACCTCGTCGAAGCCGGTCAGGTCCTTCGCGGAGACGCGCGTCCCGAGGTGCAGCTTCACGCCGGTCACCTCGACGCGCCGCTGGTAGTAGCGGATCGTCTCGGCGAACTCCTCCTTGCCGGGAATCTTCCGTGCGATGCCGAACTGGCCGCCGATTTCGTCGTCGGCCTCGAACAGTTCGACGCTGTGCCCGCGTTCGGCCAGCGCGGTCGCGGCCGACAGCCCGGCGGGCCCGGCGCCGACGACGGCGACGCGCTTCGAGCGGCGGGTGGGTGCCAGCGTCAACGTCGTTTCGTGGCCGGCGCGCGGGTTCACCATGCAGGACACGAGCTTGCGCTTGAAGGCGTGGTCGAGGCAGGCCTGGTTGCAGGCGATGCACGTGTTGATCTCGTCCTCGCGGCCGGTCTCGGCCTTGCGGATCCACTCGGGGTCGGCGAGGAACGGCCGCGCCATAGACACGAGATCGGCGTCGCCGCTGCTCAAGGCTTCCTCGGCGACCTGCGGCATGGTGATCCGGTTCGACGTGACGACCGGGATCCCGACGTGCGGCTTGAGCTTCCCGGTGACCCAGGTGAACGCGGCGCGCGGCACCGACGTCACGATCGTCGGCACGCGGGCCTCGTGCCAGCCGATGCCGGTGTTGATGATCGTCGCGCCGGCGGCTTCGACGTCCTTCGCGAGCGCGACGACGTCCTCCCAGCGCTGGCCGCCCGGGACGAGGTCCAGCATCGAAAGCCGGTAGATGATGAGGAAGTCGTCGCCGACCTTTTCCCTCGTGCGCTTGACGATCTCGACAGCGAACCGGCGCCGCTTCTCCGGCGTGCCGCCCCAGGCGTCCGTGCGCTTGTTGGTGCGCTCGGCCAGGAACTGGTTGATCAGGTAGCCCTCGGACCCCATGATCTCGACGCCGTCGTAGCCCGCTTCACGCGCGAGAGCGGCGCAGTCGGCGAAGGCGTCGATCTGCTTGCGCACTCCGTGGTTGGTGAGGGCGCGCGGCCGGAACGGGTTGATCGGCGCCTTGATGCTCGACGCCGACACGCTCAGCGGGTGGTAGGCGTACCGGCCCGCGTGCAGGACCTGCAGCGCGATCTTGCCGCCGGCCTCGTGGACGGGCGCGGTGAGCTGCCGGTGCTGCCGCGCCTCGGCGGACGTCGTCAGCTTGGAGGCCAGCGGCAGCAGCCAGCCGGTGCGGTTCGGCGCGAACCCGCCGGTGACGATCAGCCCGACGCCGCCGCGGGCGCGTTCCGCGTAGTACTCGGCCAGCTCGGGGAAGTGGGCGGCCTTGTCTTCGAGGCCGATGTGCATGGACCCCATCACCACGCGGTTGCGCAGCGTCGTGAAGCCGAGGTCCAGGGGCGACAGCAGGTTCGGGTACGGGCTCATCAGGAGTCCTTCTCGTGGTGGAGGGCGGCGAGCACTTCGTCGAACCACTCGACCTGGCCCTCTTCGACGCGGATGCCGCCGCGCAGGACCAGGTACTGGTGCAGGTGCCGGCCTTCGAGGGCGGCGGGCGCGGGGAAGTCGCGCTTCTCGATCTGGCGGTAGACGTCCAGGCGTTCGGCGTGCGCTACCCGGTGCCGGACGATCTCTTCGGCGACCTTCGCCGGGTCACCGAAGGACGCGCCGCGGATCTTGACGGCCAGCTCGACCGGGCCGGCGCCGGGATCGGGCTCGGCGAGCCAGCGGACGAGCTCGGCGCGTCCGCCGTCGCTGACCGTGTAGACCTTCTTGTCCGGCCGGCCCGACTGCGCGACGACGTCGACAGCGACCCAGCCGGCCTCTTCCATCCGCTTCAGCACGCGGTAGATCTGCTGGTGGGTGGCGCTCCAGAACAGCCCGATCGACTTCTCGAACCGGCGCGTGAGCTCGTAGCCCGAGCCGGCGCGCTCGGACAGCGAGACGAGGATCGCGTGCTCCAGTGCCATTCTGGGAGCCTGCTATGCAACGAGTTGCAGTGCAACGAGGCGCGCATCACGTCACCCCCTGAGGGGGATAAATCGGGTCGACTTCACCCCGGAAAAGACCAGGATGGAGAGAGTGCACCCGGTACTCGAACTGATCTCCGAACGGATGGCGACGGGCAGCGTCCCGGGAGAACGCACCGACGGCCGCCGTCTCGCCCTCGCCGTCGAAGGCGGCAGCAGCCGCGGCACGTATTCGAGCGGTATGGCCCTCGCCCTGGACGAACTGGGCGCGGTCCCCGTGTTCGACGCCGTCTACGGCTCGTCGGCCGGCGCGCTGAACGCCGCCTGGCTGCTCAGCGGGTGCTCGTCGACGGGCGTGCGGACCTGGTGGAACCCGGTCGTCATGCGCCGGATCATCAACCCGCTGCACACCCTGCGCGGCCGCGCGGTGATCGACCTCGAATACCTCGTCCACCAGGTCTATTCGGTGCTGGAGCCGATGGACTTCCCGGCGATCCTGGCCAACCCGGTGACGTTCCACCCGCTGGCCACCGACGCCGACACGGGGGAGTCGACCGACCTCCACCCCTTCCTCGCCGACGTCGACGCGATCAAGCTCGCGCTCGCGGCCTCGTCCTGCATGCCGGTGCTGGCCGGTCCGCCGATCCCGATGGCCGGCCGCCGGTTCGTCGACGCGGGCGTCGCCGAGCCGATCCCTTTCCGCACGGCCCTGGCGCAGGACGCGACCGACGTCCTCGTGCTGCGCACCCGCCGCGCGGACGAACTGCCGCTGCCGCCGCCGCGGGCGTACGACGTCGTGGTGCCGCGCTTCCTGCGCCGCCAGGCCCCGGGCACGATTCCGGCGTGGCGCGACACCTTCCGGCGTGACGTCGAAGACGAGGAAATCCTGGCGTCCGACCCGCGGATCCTGAGCATCCGCCCACCGGCCGGCTCACCGGACGTGGCGGTGCTGGAACGCGACCCCGAGGTGCTGCGCAAGGCCGTCGACCTCGGCAAGAGCGCGGTCCTCGACGTGCTGGAAGGGCTACGCGAAGCTTCGTAGCCGGTCGATCACGCCGGTGCCAGTGCGTCCCGGTAGGCGTTCACCGACTCGGTCAGGCGGTCCAGCTCGGCACGCATCCGGGCGACCCCGGCTTCGTCCAGGCTCATCGCCGCGCCGATCACGTCGGGGATGCCTCGCGCCTTCTCGCGCAGCGCCTGCCCGGTCTCGCTCAGGCTCACGCGGACCGACCGCTCGTCGTCGGACTGCCGGTTCCGGACCACCAGGCCGGCGGTCTGCAGCCGCTTGAGCAGCGGCGAAAGCGTGCCCGAATCGAGGTTCAGCTCGGCGCCGAGCTCCTTCACCAGGCGATGGTCCTTTTCCCAGAGCGCCAGCATGACCAGGTACTGGGGATAGGTCAGGTCGAGGTCGTCCAGGACCACCCGGTACAGCGACGTCACCGCGCGCGACGCCGAGTACAGCCCGAAGCAGAGCTGGTCGTCCAGCCGCAGCGATGCCATGGCGTCCTCCTCTCTCGTAACTCTCCATGATCCCCGGCTTCGTGCTGCGCGGCAACTTAAGTGCCCTGCATCTCATTGGGTTCAAATTAGTTGTGCACAACTCAGTTGAGGCCTACGTTAGTGACATCAGGACCGCCCCCGAGGAGGACGACATGACCGCCAACCCGCACAACCTCGCCCTGGAACCCGCCGCGCAGGCGTTCGCCGAGGCCACCGACCAGCCGCCGTACCTGTTCCAGTTGCCGCCGGAAGAGGGGCGCAAGGCCGTCGACGGCGTCCAGGATGGCGACGTCGCCATGGCCGACGCCGACATCGAGGTGCTGAAGGTTCCCGGCGGCCCGACCGGTGAGGTCGAGACGCGGATCGTGCGCCCGGCCGGCGTCGACGGGCCGCTGCCGGTGATCGTCTACATCCACGGCGCCGGCTGGGTGTTCGGCGACTTCCACACCCACCAGCGCCTGGTGCGCGAACTGGCCGCCGGGGCCGGCGCGGCCGTCGTGTTCCCCGAGTACGACCGCTCGCCGGAGGCGCGCTACCCGGTCGCCATCGAGCAGAGCTACGCCGTGGCGAAGTGGGTCGCCGAGCACGGCGCTTCGAAGGGTCTGGACACTTCGCGCATCGCGATCGCCGGCGACTCCGTCGGCGGGAACATGACGGCGGCCCTGACCCTGCTCGCGAAGCAGCGCGGCGACGTCACCTTCCGCCAGCAGGTGCTCTTCTACCCGGTGACCGACGCGAACTTCGACACCGAGTCGTACGAGAAGTTCGCCGAGGGCTACTTCCTCGGCCGCGAAGGCATGAAGTGGTTCTGGGACCAGTACACGACGGACCCCGCGCAGCGCGCGGAGATCACCGCGTCCCCGCTGCGCGCGTCACTCGACGAGCTGGCCGGGCTGCCGCCGGCGCTGGTCATCACCGGCGAGGCGGACGTGCTCCGCGACGAAGGCGAGGCGTACGCGGCCAAGCTGCGTCAGGCCGGCGTGCCCGTCACGGCCGTGCGGTACCAGGGGATCATCCACGACTTCGTGATGGTCAACGCGCTTCGCGAGACCCACGCCGCCGAGGCCGCGATCACCCAGGCCGTCACCGTGCTGAAGCGGGCTTTGGAGCAGTGACTTCCGAGCAATAACTGAGAAAACGCTGAGTTCGCCGTTCGTTGCGGCCCTATGGCGCAAGTCACAGGGCCGCAACGTGCATGCCTGCTCAAACGTGATATATACGCGACTCCCGACCGATCCGGGCGCGCATTTCTGCCCGCCCGGAAGGACCGAACCATGAACGTGAGCAGCATCCGGCTGGATTCGCCGGTCAACATGATCGTGGTGGTCGTGCTGACGCTGCTCGCGATCATCGCGGTCCCGTGGTTCTGGGACCGCTGGAAGCGCAAGCGGTTGTGGCGCAGCGCCACGGTGCTGCTCGCGGTCGTGCTCCTGGTGGTCACGACCGGCATGGCGGGCAACATGATCGGCGGCTTCTTCCCGACGGTCGGGTCGCTGCTCGGCACCGGCGTCTACTCCGGCCAGGGCACCGACGCGGAGGCGGCGCAGAACGGCGAGGACCTCGAGAAGCTGCGCGACACGGGGGTCGCGCACGCGCATGAGGGCAAGGGAACCGTCGTCCACATGAAGGTGACGGGCCGGCGCACCAAGCTGACCCACGACGTGACGGTCTACCTGCCCCCGCAGTACTTCGACGCGGCGTACAAGGAACTGCGGTTTCCGGCGATCGAATGGATTCCGAACTACCCTTCCGGCCCCGAGGTCTTCGCGGTCTACGGAATGCCGCAACAGCTCGACACGGCGATCGCTCGCAAGGCGCTGCCTCCGACGGTGGTGATCGTCCCGGACCCGACGGGCGTCCCGAAGGTCGGCCACGACACGGAATGCGTCGACGAGGTCAACGGAACGGCGAACGACACGTACCTGACGGCCGACCTGCGCGACTGGGCCCTGCAGAAGCTCGGCGTCTCGCCGAACCGCCGGGCGTGGACGATGGCGGGCTGGTCGTCCGGCGGCTACTGCGCGATGAACCTGGTGACGCGCCACCCCCAGTGGTACGGCCAGGCGGCCAGCGTGAGCGGCTACGACAAGGCCCAGGTCGACGCGGAGACCGAGGACTTGTTCCACGGCCGCCAGGACATCAACGACGCGAACAACGTCCGCGTGAACGTGCGGCTGCACCCGTCGCCGGTGGAGATCCTGGCGATCGCGGGCGAGAAGGAGAGCTACGAGAGTTTCGCGATCGACCAGATCCGAGCGGCGGCGCGGCCCCCGCTGCAGTTCTCGTCGTGGCGCATCCCGGACGCGGGGCACAACATGAACACGTTCAAGTCGCAGATCCCGGACGTGCTGTCGTGGATCGGAGCCCACACGTTGGCCCCGGCCCCCGCCGGCCGACAGGTCGAGACCACCGGCGGAGTGCTGCCGTGGCCGCTGCCCCGCTCGGGCGCACACGGCGCGGTGGCGGACATGGACCAGTAGGCGCAGCAGTCAGCCGCACTTCGTTTCCACCGCCTGGCGGCGGTTTCCTGGCGGATCCGGCGCGGTCGAGCCGCGCCCATCGGCCTCGCTGCCCGGGGCCGCTCAGCCGAGCAGCGCCGAGACCACCGCCGTCACCCGCTTCGAGGCGGTCGCGTAGTCGACCGAAGCGGGGTGCTCGCTCAGCACCGCCACGATGTACCGGCCGTCCTCGCCGACCAGGCCCGAGGTGTGCAGCATCCGCGTCGGCCCGCAGCAGGACCAGCCCTGCTTCACCGCCCACGGCCGGTCGCCGGCGGCGTCCGGGATGCCGAAGTACTGGCGGAACCCGTCCGAGCCCCGCTCGGTCGCGGCCCGCAGCGCGGCGACGATCGCGCCGGGCGCGTGCGCCACCACGTACTGGTAGATCCGCACCACGTCCTTCGCCGTGATCCGCGTGTCGCCCCAGCGTCCCGGATCCGCGGGCGCGCGCGTGCCGGTGAGGCCGAGCTTCTTGGCCCAGCCCGTCACGATCGCCGGCCCGCCGTAAGCCGACCAGAACCGGCTCGCGAGGTCGTCGTCGCTGCGCGACAGCATCCGCTGCACCTGCGCCACGGGACCACCCTGCTCGAGCACGGCCAAGGCGATCAGCAGCTTCACGAGCGATGCCGACGTGTACGCGCGATCCGCGTGCGCCGAGACGGTCGTCGAACCGGCCTGCCGGTCGAACACGACGACGCTGACGTTGCCCCCGGGCACCAGCCGGTCCAGCTCGGCGGCGGCCACCTTGGCGTCCACCTTGGACTCGGGCTGGGGCGACAGCTTGGGCGACGGGGTCGGAGTGGGCGTCGTACTCGGCGCGGCGGACGATTCCGACATCGTTGTCACCACTTCTGTGACGGCGATCGCCTTCGGCGGTGCCACAGTGCCGTGACTGATCGTGACAGTCACCGCGCCGATGGCTCCCACACACAGCCCCACCAGGAAGATGCCGCTCAGCTTGCGCATGATCCGGATTGCCGGAAACGCGGCCCGGCGTTCCCCGGATCGGGTGACTTTGTGGGATAGCTCTCGGCTCGGCCCGGATCCGGGAACGCACCGAGGGCCTGCGGGCAAGCGCCGTCGTTTCGCGCACTGTGTTCGCGGGGTACCTGTGTGCGGTGACGATCGTCACCACACTCTGGGAAGGACTGGAGTCATGACTCACGCGAAAGGCGCACGCATCCGGGTTCGCGGCCTGCAGCCGGCGCAGGTGCTGGCCGGGTTGGCCGGGATCGCGTTCCTCGTCGTCGGCATCATCGGGTTCACCAGGACCGGCGTCGGGAACTTCGCCGGCCACCACGACGCGGGGTTGTGGCGGTTCTCCGGCAACCCGCTCATGAGCCTGGTCCGCGTCGTGACCGGCGTCGTCGGCCTGCTGCTGGCGTTCGGCTCCGGCCGCGCCCGGACGTTCGGCTGGCTGCTCTTCATCTTCTACGGCGCCCTGTTCGTCTGGGGCCTGATGATCGACGGCCTCATTTCGACCAACCCGTTCGCCAACGCCGGCAACCCGCTGGACATGGGCCGCGCCGACACCTGGCTGCACCTCGGCGTCGCCGCGCTCGGCCTGCTGATCGCCGTCCTGCCCGCCCGCCGCACCATCCACGTCCCCGAGGACGAGGTGGCCGACGAGCCGACGGTCGTCGAGCAGCGCACCGACCGCGTCGCGGACACCGACCGCACGGAAACGCTGCCCGCCGAGGAGCCGCGCCGCCGTTCGTTCCTGCGTCGCCACCACGACGAGCGAGGCCCGGAGGTCGCTCGTGAAGAGCGTCCGCCGGGCCTCGCCCACTAAGAAGTACTGGGTGGCTCAGTAGGTGGTGCCACCCGCGCCGGAGTTGCTGCTCCCGGCGCCACTGTCAGCCGGGGCCGGAGCCTGGTTGGCGGTGGCGCTGGGGCCGGTGCCGATCTTGCACCCGGCGGGCTCGATGACGAACCACGTGCCGTTCACGCCGTTGCCGTTCGCGTCACCGGGCTTCGTGTCCTTCGAGAAGGTGTAGACCGGCCAGCCGCCGATGGTGACCTGCTCGGTGCCGTCGGAACGCTTGATGCTGCCGAGGAGCTTCGAGTCGATGCCCTGCAGCTCGACCTTGCCGTTCGAGAGGACCGGCGGCCAGGTCTTGGCGCAGTCGCCGTTGCAGGCGGACGTCTTGGCCTTCTTGGTGTCCTTCTGGAACAGGTAGAGGGTCATGCCGTTCTGGTCGACGACCGCCGCACCGAGACCGTCGATGTTGCTGGCGCTCAGCTTGACGGCGCCGGCTTCACTCGCGGCCTGCCCGGCCTTGCCGCCCTTGGCGTTGGCGGCGTACCAGGCGCCACCGACACCCTGGCCGGTCGCGTCGCCCGCCTTGGCGTCCTTGGCGTAGCGGTAGAGCGCCCACCCGCCGACGGTGATCTGCTCGGTGCCGTCGGAGCGCGTCACCTTCCCGACGAGGTTCTTGTCGACGCCCTGGACCTGCACGTCCCCGGTGGCCAGCATCGGCGGCCAGGCCTTGGCGCAGTCACCGTCGCAATTGGACTTCGGCGGCTTGGCCGTGTCCTTGTCGAAGCGGTAGAGGGTCATGCCGTTCTGGTCGGTGAGCACCTGACCGACACTGGCGACGTCCGCGACGACCAGTTTCGACTCGTTCGACGCGGGGGCGGCGTTGCCGACCTGCCCGTTGGCGATCTGGCCGCCACCAGTGCCGCCTGCCGCCGCGGGGGCGATGACCGGCTGAGCTGTTTCGGCGCCCGAGCAAGCGGTGAGCACTGCCAGCCCGGCTGCCGCAGCGGCGACGGAGACGGCGATGCGCGTGCGAAGCATGGAAGTTCTCCTTGTGTCCGTTGGGTTTCCCGCCGCTCGGTGCGGCTGCCTGATACCCACTACACGGACACTTGGCGAAGGCGGTTCAAAGAATTTTCCGCGGGTGCTCACGCCTGGTCAGAAGGGTGCGGTGGCCGGGGTGGCCGAGGTGGCTGCTTCGGTGCCAGGTGGCCCGGTGGGTGGGCTGCCGCTGGTCGCCGCGGACTGCAAGCCCTTCCTATCGCCGCCGCAGGGCTGGGGATGCCGCACGTCGGCTGCTGCAAGGCTGGGCCGGCCGGACGCACACCGGGCCCGCACACATCGGCCGACTGCCGCCAACCGGTGCCGGCTGACGTCGGGTGTCCGCGCTGCCCGGCCGTCCTGCAGCAGCCCGCCGGACCACCCTCTGACGGTTATTCCGAAGCGCCGCCCGGCCGTGGCTCGCCGAGGGCCCGGTCGACCAGCGTCGCCGCCGCGCCGGCGTACGCGGACGGGTCGAGGAGAGCGTCCAGCGCCGCCGGGGTGAGGACCTCGGTGATCGCGGGCAGCTCGTCCAGCACCTCCCGCAACGGCCGGTCTTCCCCCACCGCCCGCCGCGACGCCTCACCGAGCAGCTCCTTGGCCTTCGCCTTGCCGAGCAGCGGCGCGAGCACGGCGGAGAGCCGCTCGGACACGATCAGCCCGTGCGTCGACGCCACGTTCGCCCGCATCCGCCCAGGCTGCGCGGTGAGCCCGCGCGCCAGCTCGGCGGCCGTGTGCGCGGCGCCGCCGGTCAGCCGGAGGCACTCGCGGATCAGCTGCCACTCGGCGTGCCAGACCCCGGCCGAGCGTTCGTCCTCGGTCAGCATCGACTGAGTGACGCCCGCGGCCAGCACCGGCACCTGCAGCGCGGCCGAACGGATCAGCGTCGCAAGCACCGGGTTCCGCTTGTGCGGCATCGCGGTCGAGCCGCCGCGCCCTTCGGCGGCCGGCTCGACGACCTCGCCGAGCTCGGTCCGGCTGAGCGTCGCGACGTCGACGGCCAGCTTCCCCAGCGCACCAGCGGTGAACGCGAGCGCGCTCGCGAGGTCCACGACGGGCGTCCGCAGCGAGTGCCACGGCAGCACCGGCGCGGCCAGCCCGGTCTCCTCGGCGAACGCGGCGGTCAGGCGTTCCGCGTAGTCGGCGACGACACCGCGATCAGCGCCGGGGCGTCCGGCCACGGCGGCAGCGTCGACGAGATCCTGGCCCCCGCCCCCGCCCCCGCCCCCGCCCCCGCCCCCGCCCCCGCCCTCCCGCTCGCCGGCGCCCTCCTGCCCGCTCGCGCCCTGCTGCCCGCTCGCACCCAGCTGTCGGCTCGCACCCAGCTGCCGGCTCGCGCCCTGCTGCCAGCTCGCGCGCTCCTGCTCGCCCGCGCCGGCCTGCCCCGCGTGCCTCGCCGCCTGGGCGTCGTCGGCCAGGCGCGCGTACTCGAGGTACGCCGCCAGCGTCCCGGCCGCGCCGCCCAGCGATACCGGCAGCCCGCCGTCCAGCACGCGCCGGACCCGGACGGCCGCGTCCAGCACCAGCTGCCGCCAGCCCGCGGCCTTGAGCCCGAACGTCGTCGGCACCGCGTGTGCCGTCAGCGTCCGGCCGGGCATCGTCGTGTCCCGGTGCTCGCGTGCCAGCTCGGCCAGCGCCTCGGCCGTCGCGTCGAGGTCGTCGGCGAGCGGCCGCAGCGTCCGGTCCGCGACCAGCATCATCGCCGTGTCGAGGATGTCCTGGCTGGTCGAGCCGCGGTGAACGTACTCGGCAGCGCTCGCATCGACGGCCGACGTCAGCGCCTTGACCAACCCGACGACAGGGTTCGCGGTCGCCCGTGAGCCACGCGCCAGCTCGACGACGTCGATCCGCGCACTGCTCGCGGCGGCCGTGATCGCGTCCGCTGCCCAGGCCGGTACCGTCCCGAGCCGCGCCTGCGCTCTGGCGAGTGCCGCCTCGGCGTCGAGCATGGCGCGCAACCAGGCCTCGTCGCCGGTCGAAGCTTCGGCCGGTGTACCGGCCCGGACCGGGGACAGGAGTCCGGAATCGGGGTCGACGGTCATGGCGCCAGCATCGCATGCGGCCGGTCTCGGCTGCGTTCCCTCAGCCGGGTCTGGCCTACGCCTGCCGGATCATCGTTTCCTTCGTAGGACACCTCCTCTCCCGGTTCCGTCGCCGCGCGGCGACGGAGGCCTGAGTCGTCATTCGCCGGTCGCGCCGTCGATCCGCTCGCGAACCAGGTCGGCCTGCCCGATGTGGCGCGCGTACTCGCCGATCATGCGGAGCATCAGCCAGCGCAGCGTGAACGGTTCGCCGGTGCTGATTCGCGTTCCCGTCTGCTCCAGCGAACTCGCCGTCACGATCTCCCGGGAACGCGCACACTCGGCGTGCCACAGGGAAAAGGCCTCGTCGACGTCACCGTCCAGCGCCGTGAAGTCCTGCTCCGGGTCGTCGTCGGAGTAGTACAGGTTCGGGAGGTCCTCACCCGCGAACTGGATCCGGAACCACCACCGTTCGACGCCGGTGAGGTGCCGTAGCAAGCCGTGCAGGGTCAGGGTCGAGGGTGGTACCGAGCGTTCGGATAGCCGGCCGGGATCCAGGCCGGAGCACTTCAGTTCGAAGGTGCGCCGGTAGTAGTCGAGGCTCTCGGTCAGAGCCTGGCGTTCGCCGGCGACCGGCGTCGGGTCGATCCGGGCGCCGGTCAAGCGGCTCGGGGTGGCCACCGGGGTGCTGTGTTCGGTCATGTGCGGAGCGTGCCACAGGGGTCTGACAATTTCGGTTCGCGAGGGTGGCCAGTGATCGGGCAACGGCGGGAAACCCCAGTTCAGACACGGTTTCGCGAACCCGGTAACGAATGCCGGGGTGCGGCGATCTGATCTTCGTCAGCTGCTGCGATCACCCGTCCCCACCCCGTCGGAGCGGCACCCCCCTCGTCCGGAATCAGGAGATCACGACCATGGAGCGAACCGGTCGAAGAACCGCCGTGCTGGCCGCGCTGACCGCTGCGGCTCTCTTCGCGGCCCCTGCCGTCGCGTCCGCGGCGCCCGCCCCCAGCACGATCGACGTCAGCGACACGTCGGTCCGCGCCGGCGACACGTTCACGGTCACCGAGCAGCTGTACAACCCGACGGACTTCACCGTCACCGGCGCGAAGGCCGCGGTCTACACCAAGGAGAAGCCGATCACCGAGCTGGTGGACCTGGTCTCCTGCGCCGGCACGATCGGCTGCGACCAGTACCTCAGCAGCTACCGCGGCGGCGTCGGCGACCTCGGCGCTGGCGAGAGCCGCACCGTGACGCTCACCCTCCGCGTAAAGGAAGGCGTCACCGGCGGCCAGTTCACGCTGCAGCACCAGTTCGCCGGCGACAACTACGCGTTCGGCGTCGAAGACGGCCCTGCCATCACGATCACCCCGGCCGCGAAGGCCGACGTCAAGGTCGCCCTGACCGCTACTCCGCGCGTCGGCCTGGTCGCCCGGGTCGACTACGTGATCACGGTGTCGAACAGCGGCCCGGCCACCGCGACCGGCGTCCGGGTGACGGCCAACGCCGGCTCGGGCCGCTCGGTCACGTCGGCGACCGGCTGCACCCGCTCGGGCGCGAACGTGAACTGCGCGATCGGCACCCTGGCACCGGGCGCTTCGGCCACGGCGAAGTTCACGTCGGAGGGCGGCGTCTTCGCATGGGGCGCATTCACGGCGACGGCCCAGCGGGCGGCCAGCACCCCGGCCGACCCGGTCGCGGCGAACGACACGGCATCGAAGAAGTGCACGGCCTACACCGGTCTGCTCGTGACCTGCTGACGGCTGTTCTGTCCACATCAGAGCAAGTACGGCGCCGAGCGTGCTCGGCGCCGTACTGCGTCCGTGGTGTCATCGACGGTGTGGTCCGTGGTGTCGATGACGTTCTTCTCGAGCTCGCCCAGGTCGGCGAACGCGCCGTGCATGCCGGTGATGGGCTCGACCTCGGTGAGCTCCCGGCCTGCACGCGCGGTCCCGCGGGCGAGGGTGACCTCGAGACTCGGCCGCAGAGGTCCAGACGGTCCCGCTTGGCGGCGTCGCGGAAGGGCTCCAGCGCCCAGGGCCCGATGACCCCATCGAGGACGACGTCGTAGCCACCCCGGGCGTACCCGCAAGCGGCCTCGGCGATCACCCCGAGCACGACATCGTTCTGCCGGGCGGCCTCGGGCAGGTACGGCGCCACGAACCCGGTCCGGATCCAGACGTAGAAGCTGTCGGTGTGCAGGTGCACGGTCGCCCGAGGCGCGTCGTCGGCGACCATGCGGGCGACGGTGGACTTCCCGGCACCGGGCGGCCCGGTGAGGATCAGCAGCGAACCCGGCATGCAGGCATCATGCGGGCCTGGCCGGGCGAGAACCAGTCTTGACCTTCGCGGCGCCCTCAGCCGGACCCGGCGTGCAGGTGGGTGACGGGGCCCTGGCTAGACTTGCAGCGCGGGCCGTTAGCTCAATTGGTAGAGCTGCGGACTTTTAATCCGTAGGTTCTGGGTTCGAGCCCCAGGCGGCCCACCATTCCTCGGCGCAGTCGACCGAGGCGACAGGCGGTGAACATGGACGCGACCAGGCGGCTCATCGTCCTCCGGCACGCCAAGTCGGACTGGTCGGACGACCTCCCCGACCACGAGCGACCGCTTGCGCCGCGCGGGATTCGGGATGCGCCCAAGCTCGGCCGCTGGCTCGGCGACCACGGCTACGTTCCCGACCACGTCGTCTGCTCCACCGCCCGCCGCACCAGGGAAACCTGGGCGCGAGTCAGTGAGGCGCTCCCGAGCAAGCCGTCCGTCGAGTACGACGAAGATCTCTACGGCGCCGGTCCCGAGGAGTTCCTCAACGCGGTGCGACGGGTCCCCGGCGACGTCGGCACCCTCGCTCTGGTCGGGCACGAGCCCGGTGTCAGCGAACTGACCCTCCACCTCGCCGGCGACGCGGAGGACACCCGGCTGGTCCAGGCCAAGTTCCCGACCGGCGCCGCGGCCGTCCTCGTCACCGGCGACACCTGGGCGGATCTCGCCGCCGCGCGACTCGAAGTCTTCTTCCGTCCTCGCGACTGAACTTGCGGGCATTGCCCCAGCCGCGTTCACGTGCGTACTCTCCATTCACTCACAGAGTTGACGTTCATACTTGTGAATGGAGCGGACATGATCTTCCGCCACACCGTCGTGGCGCTCGCCGCGGTCGGGCTTCTTGCCACTTCCGTAGCCGCGCCGGCTGAAGCGGCCCCCGCGACGAACGGCTGCAGCATCCCCGTCATCGGGCCGATCTGTGCGCCGAGCACCGCCGTCCTCGATGGCAACCAGCTGCTACGGACCAAGTTCGCCGCACTGGTCGGCGAACGGACGTCCAAAACCGCGCTGAACAACTTGCTCGCCGCCGCGAAGACCGACCTCACGACCGGCCCCTGGAGCGTCACCGCCAAGAAGCAGGTCCCACCCAGCGGGGACAAGCACGACTACCTCAGCCTCGCGCCCTACTGGTGGCCCACCACGGAACCGACGGCCGAGAACCCCTGGGGCTGCCCGTTCGTCCAGAAGGACGGCCAGCGCAACCCGATCGTCGACGAGATCACCGACCACGCCTACCGCGGTGACGCCTTCGCCGCGATCTATCGGCTCGCCCTCGCCTGGTATTACACCGGCGACGCTCGATACGCCCAGCGCGCCGCCCTCGACCTGCGCACCTGGTTCCTCGACGCGGCCACGAAGATGAACCCGAACATGAACTACGCCCAGGGCATCCCGTGCAAGGTGGACGGCCGCGGCATCGGCATCATCGAGTTCTCCTACACGCTCAGCCAGGTCGTCGACGCCACCGCGATCCTCGCCACCGGCGCCCCCGGCTGGACGAAGACCGACCAGGCCGGCATGACCGGCTGGTACACGCAGTTCCTGGACTGGTTGCGCACCAGCAAGAACGGCACCGACGAGGCCAAGGCGCAGAACAACCACGGCAGCTTCTACGACATGCTGGCCGCGGCGCTCGCCCTCGGCACCGGGCAGCGGGACCTGGCGAAGACGATCATCCGGGACGCCGGGCCGAACCGCATCGCGCCGCAGATCCAGGCCGACGGCTACCAGCCGGCGGAAGCGAGCCGGACGCGTAGCTGGCACTACTCCAACTTCAACCTCGTCGCGCTGACGCGGCTCGCGCAGATCGGCAAGCACGTCGGCGTCGACCTGTGGCACTACACCGCGCCCAGTGGTGCGACGCTCTTCAAGGCCGTCGACTTCTTGATTCCGGGCGCCACGCAGGGGCAGGGACGGTGGCCGTACCCGGAGCTGGACTTCCGGCCGTACGCCGCGCTGGACGTGCTGCACGCGGCGGCCGACGCGGGGGACCAGGCGGCGCGGACGGCGTTGCCGCGCGTGCCGGTCGAACCGGGTGGGGACCTCTACCCGGTCCGGCCCGCCGCGGAACAGCTCGACGACATTTCGACGTCCTGACGGCGAAAGGGCCCGGCCGGGAAACGGCCGGGCCCTTTCCCGGGAATCAGACTCCGGCCACCTGGGAAATCCAGCTGCGGTATCGCGTGATGTTCGTGTACGCCGTGTTGTTCGACCGGTCACTGGTCGACGCGACGCCGACCTGGCGGCCGGATGCGAACATCGGGCCGCCCGAGTCGCCGCCGGCGGTGATGCCGTTGACGCGGTTCGCGCACACGGCGACGCCGCCGGTGTAGTCGCTGCAGCCGATCGAGTTCACCCGTACCGTCGCGACCTTCAGGTACCGCGACTGGCAGTTGATCTCGGAGCCGCACTGGCTGGTCGCGCCCCAGCCGTAGACCGAGACGTTCTGGCCGACCGAGACGTCGCCGACGTTGCCGAGCGGCGAGTAGGTGGCGCTCACCGAGGTCGTGAGCCGGACGATCGCCAGGTCGGCGGAGCCCGGGTACCTCGTGATGGCGGAGCCGGTGGCCATCGTCCCGCCGCTGGACTGGTCGAGGCTGCCGATCCGGAACGTGTACGTCCCGGAGCTGCTGACGCAGTGCTTCGCGGTCAGGATGTACTGCGGCGCGATGATCGTCGCGGTGCAGTTCTGCTGGCCGTTCACGAACAGCCGGGCCGCCCAGGGGCCGCTCGAGGCGGTGCTGCCACCGATGATCGACGGCTGGGCCTGCGGGGTGGTCTGGGCGGACGCCGGGCCGCCGAGGCCGACGACGGCCAGCGCGGTACTCGCGGCCAGCAGCACGAACTTGCCGAATTTCACGCTCACTCCTTTTCGTGCGGAGAACCCGCACGGGAAAGCCGGTGGGGACCGAACGAGAAGAGTGTCCGAGTTTTCGGGGAATGTCCGGAACCGACGAAAGTCCGGGTCGCATCCGTATTTATTGCGCCGGATGGACTACGTGCAGTTCCCGTACTGTTCCGCGCTCGAAGAGGAGCGGGTCGCGCCTCGTCAGGCAGTGACCTTCGCCGGGGCGGTGCGGCGGAGCCAGTACAGGCCGATGACCGGCAGGACCAGCGGGATGAAGAGGTAGCCCTCGCCGTAGACCGACCAGACGGTCGGGTGCCGGAACGCGGCCGCGTCGACCAGGCTCAGCGTGCCGATGGTCAGCACGCCCAGCAGTTCGATCGAGCAGGCCGTCAGCGCCACGCGCCACCAGCCGTCGCCGTGGCGGGCCAGCGCGATCGTCGCGACGATGTACACGACCGCGGCGAACGCCGAGAGCAGGTAGGCGAGCGGTGCTTCGTGGAACTTCGTGCCGATCTGGACGCCGGCCCGCGACGTCGCGGCCAGCGCGAAGATCGCGTACACGGCGACGAGCACCCGCCCGGGGCCGGTGGCCGTCCTACGCTGTCGCTCCACTCCACACCTCGTTCAGTCGCAGCACCATCACCGGGATGGCTATGCAGGCGATGCCGAGCACCGCGGTGCTCGACCGGCTCCGCTCGGCCAGGGCCCAGGCAGCGCCGACGGGCAGTACGACCAGGCTGCCGATCAGGTAGGCCAGGTAGGTCGCCAGGCTGCCCGGGCGGTCACCGCCGGCGAGCAGCACGATCCCGATCACCAGCTGGACGACCAGCAGGACCTCGACGACCGCGATCGCGATCAGGAGGGGGTTGTCCGGCAGCCGGTTGCGGGCCGACTGGACGAAGCTCCACAGCGCGACGAGCGTGGCCGCCACGGCGACCGTCACGGCGAATCCGAAGATCACCCGTTCCTCCTTCCGGTCCGCCGGACGTCAACTTACTCCGTGGTACCGGTGGGTCCGTCCGCCGAGGTCCTGCGGGCGTGGCGTGCACCACCCGGCCGCTCCACAGTGGACCCGGCCGCGTCGACCAGGTGTGCCGGCACCGAGTCAATTGATCACCAGAAGGCCTTGATGGCATTCTGCCAATTCGGTGGTTTATTCCGTGTTATCTTGGTGTGGACCTGCGGGAATGTTGTAAAAAGCTTCGTGTTACACCCCGACAGGGTGGTTGGCCATCTGCCAAGAATTACCCTGGGTCCGTCTACTGACTGGTAAGTGCCCTTTTTGCCTACCTCGGATAGACCAGTTGAACCCCCGGGTTGGCGGATAGGCGCGGGACCGTCCGGCATGGGGGAATATTCCTCGTCCCCGGAGCCGAGGTGCCCGGGGGGACACACGGAGGGGTATCTTCGATGGACCTGCGCTACGAAGCATTTTGCTTCGCCGACCCGTTGTTCTACGACGAACAACAGGAAATCGGCGCGCCGGTCGACGATTTTGCCCAGGCGCTGCCGCTGCCGGCCACCGGCTGGGTCACCGCCGATCGCGGGGTCTGGCGGGCGCTGAGCCCCGAGGGCCGTCACCTTCCAGGCCAAGGGTGGAAAATCCACGTTTCCGCTGGTCTGGACAATGCGCGGCGCGTGCTCGTGCAGGTGCACGAGTACTGTATCGAGCACCGGATCTCCTACAAGCACCTCCGCTCGCTGATGATCCTGCTCGCCCGGAATTCGAAATACGCCCCCCGTGACGGCAGCGCAAAGCTCATCACCATTTACCCTGCTGACGAAGACGAGCTGGCGCGTGTTCTCGAAGATCTGGCGGTTCGGCTCGAAGGCGAGCACGGTGCCTATATCCTGAGCGACCTCAGATACGGCGACGGACCACTCTACGTCCGTTACGGCGGATTCGCCGAACAGTGGGTCGAACACGACGGCAACCGCGTCCTGGCGATCCGCAAGCCGGATGGCCGGCTCGTGCCCGACAAGCGGGAACCGACGTTCTCCGTCCCCGACTGGGTGAAGATTCCGGCCTGCCTGCAGAGCAGCGTCGCCGCGCGCAAGAGCGGCGACCCGGCCCAGTTCCCCTACCGGGTGACGCGCTCCCTGCACTTCTCGAACGGCGGCGGCGTCTACGTCGCCGACCCCAAGGCGGGCGGTGACGAGGTCGTCCTCAAGGAAGCCCGTCCGCACGCCGGCCTGGACAAGGCGCGGATCGACGCCGTCGAACGGCTGCGCCGCGAGCACGAGGTGCTCGACCGGCTGGCCGACGTCACCGGCGTGCCGCGGGTCTTCGAGCGCTTCACGGTCTGGGAGCACCACTACCTGGCCATGGAGTACATGCCGGGCAACTCGCTGGGCAACTGGCTGGCCCGAAACTACCCGCTGACCAAGCGCGGCACGACCGACGACGACCTTGCCGCCTATGCCCGGCGCGCGCTCGACGTCGTCGCCCGGGTCGAGAGGACGGTCGAGGAGATCCACGCCCGCGGCGTCGTCTTCGGCGACCTGCACCCGCTGAACATCCTCATCGACGAGGACGACGACGGCCGGATCTCCCTGATCGACTTCGAGATGGCCTTCGACGTCGAGTCCGGCGACCGCCCGGCCCTGGGCGCGCCCGGGTTCCGCGCCCCGGCCGACCGCACCGGGTTCGAAATCGACGAGCACGCGATCGCGGCGTTGCGGCTGTGGCTGTTCCTGCCGCTCTCGCAGCTGACCGAGCTCGCACCGGCGAAGCTGCGCGGCATCGCCGACTTCGTCGAACGCCGGTTCGCGCTGCCCGAGGGGTACGCGGACGCCGCAGTCGCGGTGCTGGCCCCGCGTGATGTCCCCGCGGAGCCGGCACCGATCCACACGGAGCTCGACCAGGAGAAACCCGACTGGCCGCTGGTCCGCAAGCAGATCGCCGAAGCGATCCTGGCCAGCGCGACGCCCGAGCGCCAGGACCGGCTGTTCCCCGGCGACATCGAGCAGTTCCGGGTCGGCGGCGTCTGTTTCGGCGTCGGCGCCGCGGGCGTGCTGCACGCCCTCGACGTCATCGGCGCCGGCCGGTTCCCCGAACACGAGCGCTGGCTGATCGATGCGGTCCGCCGTGAGCCGCCGGCCCGGCCCGGGTTCTTCGACGGCAGCTACGGCATCGCCTACGTGCTGGAGAACTTCGGTCACCACGACGAGGCGACCAGGCTGCTGGCGTCGTCCGCGCGGCTCGTCGAGCAGACGACCGACCACGCCCTGGAAGGCGGCCTGGCCGGCATCGGGCTGACGATGCTGCACTTCGCGACGGTCCGCCAGGACAACGAGTTCGGCCGCCAGGCGCTGACCACGGCCGTCCGGCTGGCGGAAGCGCTGGAGACGGCGGCGCCGCCGGGGAACTTCGCCCGCGCCGGTCTGCTGTCCGGCTGGTCCGGACCAGCGCTGTTGTTCGTGCGGCTCTTCGAGCGCACCGGCGAGCCCGCGTGGCTGTCCTTCGCTGACCAGGCCCTGTGCCGTGACCTCGAAGAATGCGTCGAGTCCGACGACGGCTCGCTGCAGGTCCGCGACGGCGCGGCCCGCACGTTGCCCTACATGGGCATCGGCAGCAGCGGAATCCTCGTGGTCGCCGAGCAGCTGGCGCGGCACCGCCCGGACGCCGAAGCCTGCGAGAGCCTTCCCGGCCTGCGCGAATCGTGCCGTGGTGAGTTCGTCATCCACCCCGGCCTGCTCTACGGCCGGTGCGGGCTCGCGGTGGCGCTGGGCATGGACCCGGACCCGGCGCCGCCGATCCGCGCGGCGATCGACCTGCACCTGGCGCGGCTGGCCTGGTACGCGGTGCCGTTCAAGGGCGGCCTCGCCTTCCCCGGCAACCAGCTGCTGCGCCTGTCGATGGACCTCAAGACCGGCAGTGCGGGGATCCTCCTCGCGCTCGCCGCCCTGCTGGACGGCAAGGAGGTGCTGCCCTTCCTGGGCAGCACGCCGTCCCCTCAAACCACCGGTCGTTGACCGGCGGACCCGAAGTGAAAACGAAGGAAGGAACACCAATGGAACTCGTTCTGGAGCTGCAGGCCATGGAGACCCCCGAGGTGCTCGACGGCGGCCACGGTGGCGGCGGCGGCGGCACGTCGAACCTCAGCCTGCTGGCCTCCTGCGCCAACAGCACCGTCAGCCTGCTGACCTGCCACTGACCTGGCGGATCGCCGGCAGTAGTGCCTAGGTGAACGGTGCGGGAGCGGCACAGGCCAAGTGCGCCGCTCCCGCACCTTCATTGTGGCCCCGGTACCGCCTCGGCGGTACCTCGTCCGAAGGAGTGAGATGCGCGGCCCCGCCGATCGGTTGCTGGCCAGGGTGGCCGGTCTCGATCGCCCCCGGTTGGCCGCCATCGTGGGTACCGCGCTGGTCGCCACCGCGGCCGGCCTGCTCCTTCCCGGCGCGCTCGCGGCAGCGGTGGACAGTGTTGTCGCGGGCCGCCGGAGCTGGCCCGAAGTCTCCTGGCTGCTGCTGGTCGGCGGCGCGGAGATCGCGGCCGACGTCGTGGGCGGCATCCTGACCACCCGCGTCACCGCGACGGCGTCCGCCTGGCTACGCCGCACAGTCTCCGACAAGCTCTTCGCGCTCGGCACGCGTTCGCGCTTCGCCGAGGGCGACGCGATCAGCCGTCTCACCGGCGACTGCGTCGGCGCCGGCGGGATCGTCACGATCGTCGTCCAGTGCGGCTCGATGCTGGTCATCTCGACCGGTGCCGTCGTCCTGCTCGCCCTCCTGGACTGGCGCCTGGCGCTCGTCTTCCTGGGCAGCATCCCGTTCGCCCTGCTGCTCGCGCGCAGTCACCTCCGCCGCACCGCCGACGACGTCCTCACCTACCAGCGGGTTTCCGGCGAGCTGGCGGCCCGGATGGTCGACGCGGTCACCGGCCTCCGCACCATCGCCGCGTCCGGCACTGCCGACCGCGAAGCCGAACGAGTCCTGCGCCCTCTGCCGAAGCTGTCGCTCGCAGGTCAGGGCCTCTGGCGCACGCAAGCCCGGATGGTCTGGCGCGCCGGCCTGCTGACGCCGGCGGTCGAGATTTCCGTGCTCGCCGCGGCGGGCTTCGGCGTCCTCACGGGCCGGCTCAGCGTCGGCGACGTCGTGGCCACGCTCGGCTACGTCGCCCTCGGCCTCGGCCTGGTCACCCAGATTCCGCTGCTCACCATGCTGTCCCGGGCGCGCGGCTGCGCCGAGCGGCTCGTCGAGGTCCTCGACGAGCCCGAACCCGTGTCCGGCAAGCTGCCGATCCTGCCCGGCGACGGCACCATCGACCTCCGCTACATCGGCGTGACGGGCGCGCTGGCAGCGATCGACCTGCGCATCGACGGCGGCACCTTCCTCGCGGTCGTCGGCCGGTCGGGCGCGGGCAAGTCCGCGCTGGCCGGCGTGCTCGGCGGACTGATCACGCCCGACGAAGGCCAGGTGCTGCTCGACGGCCGTCCGCTCGAGCGCCTTCGCCGCGAGGAGCTGCGCGCGGTCATCGGCTACGCCTTCGAACGGCCCGCGCTGCTCGGCGCCACGGTCGCCGACGCGGTCGGCTACGGCACCTGGGCCGGCGAGTCCGCCGTCCGCAGCGCGTGCCGGACCGCACAGGTCGACGAGGTTGTCGTCCGCCTGCCCGATGGCTACCGCACACCCTTGGCCGAGACGCCGCTTTCGGGCGGCGAAGCCCAACGGCTCGGCTTGGCCCGAGCGATCGTGCACAACCCGCGCGTCCTGATCTTCGACGACGCCACGGCCAGCCTCGACACGGTCACCGAGGCCGCGGTCGAGCGCGCGCTCGCCGGTGCGCTGCCCGGCCGCACGCGCGTCGTCGTGACCCACCGCGCGGGCACCGCCGCCCGCGCCGACCTGGTGGTCTGGCTCGAGGAGGGCCGGATCCGCGCGGTGGCCACGCACGCCGCTCTGTGGCAGGAGCCGGGCTACCGGGGTGTCTTCACGGAGGACGACGAGTGAGCCTGCGCCGGTTGTACTGGTCCGCTCTCGCCGGGCAGTGGCGTGGCGGTGTGGTGCTGCTCGTGTGTTCGCTGCTCGAAGGCGTACCTGCTTTCTTCTCGGGACGGCTCGTCGAGCTGTCCGTGGACCGGGGTTTCTCGGTCGGCGACCCGGCGGCCGGCCTCGGCTGGCTGACGTTGTTCGGACTCGCCGCCGTGCTCGGCGCCTTCGGTTCGCGGATGGTCTGGCACCAGCTCGGCAAGGTGGTCGAGCCGCTGCGCGACGCTCTGGTGACCGCGGTCGTCCGAGGCGTGCTGCACGACGAGTCCCCGCCGCGCAACCAGCCGGACTCCAGCGGCGTCGCCCGGATCACCCAGCACGTCGAAGTGGTCCGCGACGCGACCGCCGGACTGCTGGTGCAGGCCCGCGGCATGCTGGTGACGACGGCGTCCGCGCTCGCCGGCCTCGTGACGGTCGCCGGCGCGCTGGTGGTCCCGGTCGCGGTGCCGGTGGTCGTCTCGTTGGTCGCCTTCGTCTGCCTCCTTCCTTCTCTCGCCCGCCGCCAGCGCGCGCTGGCGCTGGCGGACGAGCACACGGCCGCGACGGCGGGTCAATCCCTGGCCGGGATGCGCGACATCGTGGCCTGCGGTGCCGAGCCGATCGCCGCGCTGGCGATGTACGACGCGGTAGACGAGCAGGCGACGGCCGCGATCCGCGTGGCGCGCTCGAGCGCCCTCCGGGCCCTGGTGATCTCGCTCGGCGGGTTCGTCCCGTTGTTGCTCGCACTGGCGCTGGCGCCGGGTCTGGTGGCCCGCGGCGAACTGACCGCGGGGGCGGCACTCGGCGCGCTGGTTTACCTGGCCACGACGATGCAACCGGCCCTCCGCGGCCTGGCGGCCACGGCCGGCACCGTCGTCCTGCGCCTGCTGGTCGCGCTCCGCAGGCTGGCGGAGACGGCCGAGCTGCCGGCCGTGTCCGACGGCACGGCGACCCCGCGCGGCACCGACGTCGATGTCCACGGCCTCACGTTCGGCTGGGGCGCGACGGCCGAGCCCGTGGTCCGTGGTCTGGACCTGGGTCTACGGCCGGGGGAGCACCTCGCCGTCGTCGGGCCGAGTGGCATCGGCAAGTCGACCTTGGCCGGCTTGCTGACCGGGATGCTGACGCCGCAGGAAGGCCGCGTACTGCTGGGCGGCGTCCCGGTCCGGGACGTGCCCGCGGCGCTCCGGCACGAGCTCGTGGCGCTGATCCCGCAGGAGGCGTACGTCTTCGCGGGAAGCGTCCGGGACAACGTCGGCCTCTTCGCGTCGTCAGCTTCGGACGAGGCGTTGTCGGCCGCCGTCGACGCGGTGGGCGCGAGCGCGTTGCTTCGGCGCCTCGGCGGTCTCGACGCCGAGATCGGTCACGGCGGCGAAGGCATCTCCGCGGGCGAAGCGCAGCTGCTCGCGCTCGCCAGGGTTTACGCCAGTTCGGCGGAGTTCGTGATCCTCGATGAAGCCACCTCCCATCTCGACCCGGTGGCGGAAGCCCGCGCGGAGCGGGCCTTCGCCGCGCGGGGTGGTGTCCTGGTGGTGATCGCGCACCGGCTTTCTTCGGCGTTGCGCGCGGATCGCGTCCTCGTCATGGACGGCCGTGAGACCGCGCTGGGTCAGCACGCCGACCTGCTGGCCAGGTCGGCGCGGTACGCCGAACTCATGCAGGCGTGGGCGACACCGGTGGCTGGGGAACCAGCCACCGGTGCCGAGCCGACCGCGGGTGCAGGCAGCCAACCGCCCGGTACCAGGGGCTCGCCGCCTGCGTGCAGTGGCGCGACCGTGGGCGGGGCGCCTGCCGGCCACGGGTGCGCTACCACCGCGAATCCGGCAGTGGGCACAGGGTCTGCGGTCGCCTCCGGGGCGCCTGCCGGCGACGGAGCCGCAGCTTCTGCTGGTCCTTCAGCGGACGTGGGGACCGCCGCCGGCATGCCTGCCGGCAACGGAACCACGAGCGGGCCGCCTTCTCACAACGGTGCCACCGGATCGACGCCTAGGCCGCCATCCGTGTCGCGAGCCGCTCGAGTGAGCTGACTGCCCGTCCACTGTGGACGTATCTCATGGGGCTTCCAGATTATCGCCCTCGAGCGGTCCGGGAAGCCCTCGTGGCGAATCTGTGGACAACTCGCCGATCTTTTCCCCGCCTGTGGACAACTCGCGCCTGCGGGCCGTTTCTGTCGGTGCCGTGGTGCATGATCGGGAGCGCGGGAAGAACCCGGCCCGGAACCGGCACCGTCAGAGAGGAGGTGAACCGCCGGCGGTCGACGTCATCCGGGTCGCAGTGCTTCCAGCGCCTCACGCAGCTTGCCGGCGAGCGGTGTCGGCCGGCGGGACTCGCGGTCCACGAAGACGTGCACGAAGTGCCCTTCCGCGACCAGGGACTCGTCGGCGGCGTACATCCCGATCTCGTAGCGCACGCTGGACTTCCCGAGGTGCGCCACGCGCAAACCGACCCGCAGCGCTCCAGGAAAGGAAACCGATGAGTGATACCCGCAGTGCGACTCGACGCACAGCCCGATCACCTCCCCGGCTTCGATGTCGAGGCCGCCCTGCTCGATCAGCCACGTGTTGATCACGGTGTCCATCAGCGAGTAGTGCACCACGTTGTTGACGTGCCCGTAGACGTCGTTGTCCTTCCAGCGCAACGGAACCGTCTGCCAGTGCGGGTACCCGGTCACCACAGGGACACCGACTCGCGCAGGATGCCGGCAAGGTCCTCCTCGGACGCCTCGCGGGGCGCGGTCGCCAGCAACCGCTGCTGCTTCAGCGTTCCCTCGACCAAGGAGTCCACATCGGACTCCGTGTACCCGACGGCACCGATGCCGTCCGGGATGCCGATCTGCCGCATCAGGTCGATCAGCACCGCGGGCAGGTGGTCGGCGAAGTCGCCGGGCCACTCGAAGTCGGGCGCCAGCAGGCGCGCGACACGCAGGTGGCGGTCGGGTGCCGCGTCGAAGGTGAAGCGGAACGCGGCGGGCGCGGTCAGTGACACGGCCATGCCGTGCGGCACCATGGGTTCTTCGCCCGGATAGCCGTCCGGGTGGAAATCCCGGACCTGACCGGCGATCGGGTACGCGTTGGCGTGCGGGATGTGCACGCCGGCGTTGCCGAAGCCGAGCCCGGCGAACGTCGCGGCCAAGGCCATGGCTTCGCGCGCCTTGAGGTCCTCGCCGTCACGCACGGCGGCGGGGAGGGCCCACGACAGCATCCGCAGCGACTGCTCGGCGAACATGTCGGCCAGCGGGTTCGAGCCGCAGTACGGCACGCGCTGCTCCGGGCGCTTGCGCTCGAACTCGGTGTACGGCTTCGCGGTGTAGCTCTCGGCGGCGTGGCAGAGGATGTCCATGCCGCTGGCAGCGGTCACCCCGGCCGGCTGGCTGACGGTGAGCCGGGGGTCGACGACGGCGAGGGTGGGGCGCAGTCGCAGGTGGCTGATCCCGCTCTTGACGCGCAGGGACAGCACGTCGAGCACGCAGACCGTGGTGCTTTCCGAGCCGGTGCCGGTGGTCGTGGGCACGGCGACCAACGGCTTCAGCGGGCGGTCCGGCGCGCGGCCGCCGCCGACGGGGGCGTTGACGTAGTCCATCAGCTCGCCGTCGTTGCTGGTGAGCAGGTTCGCCGCCTTGGCGGTGTCGATGGCCGAGCCGCCGCCGACGGCGACGAAGGCGTCGTACGGACCGGTTCCGCGGGCGAAGTCAACCGCCTTCTGCATGCTGACATCGGTGGGTTCGACGTGTACGCCGTCGAAGATCTCGGCTTCGATGCCGTAGCCGGCGATCCCGTCGGCGATGCGGCGCGGCCAGCCGGTGGCGGCGACCTGCGGATCCGTCACGACGAGCACCCGGTGCACGCCGTACTGGGTCAGGTCGTACCCGATCTCGTCGCTGGCGCCGGTGCCGTACTTCAACGCCGGTGCGCCATAAGTAAAAACGGTTTCATGTTCGATCGCGGTCAAAGCTGCGGTCCTCGCTCCCATGATCGGCTGACAGACGGTCAAAGCGGACATTCAGTCCATCCTTGCCGGGTTTCGGCCAAGATCACTTGACTGCACTGAACGGTGCCCGCCTAAGCTCTCCTCATTAGATACCAACTGGGAGCGACCGTCGCCCAGACGGCCGTGCGGATCCTGACCGAGGCGCGGGTCCGCCGCGTGTACGCGGTGGTCGGCGAGTCCTTCCTGGAACTGCTCGACGCGATGCAGCGCGAGCGGGAGATCACGCTGGTCTCGGCGCGCCACGACGCGGGCGCGGCGTTCATGGCGGAGGCGGAGGGCAAGCTCACCGAACGGCCCGCCGTGCTGCTGGCCAGCCGGGGGCCGAGCGCGGCGAGCCTGGCGATCGGCGTCCAGACGGCGTACCAGGACGAGACTCCGATGGTCGTCCTGCTGGAGACGCCGGCGACCGAACCGGTGCCGTCGTCGTCCGGGGAGCTGCCGACGTCGGACCTGACGGCGATGTTCGAGTCGATCGCCAAGTCGACGTTGCGGGTGACCGACCCGGACAGCCTGCCCAGCCTGCTCGCCCATGCGCTGACGACGTCGCAGGAAGGCCGGCCGGGGCCGGTCGTGCTCGGCGTGCCCTGCGACGTCTGGGGAATGCCTTACGACGCGGCGAAGCCGATGGCGCGGGTCCGGCCGCCGGCGTCCGGCACGCTGGGCCGTTCGGCGGACGCCGTGGCGCAACTGGTGGACGAGGCGAAGTACCCCGTGGTCATCGTCGGCGGGCGGGCGCGGTCGGCGCGCGACGAGCTGATCGCGGTCGCCGACGAGCTCGCGCTGCCCGTTTACAACGCCTTCCGGCGGCAGGACGCCTTCCCGGAAAACCACGCGCGCTACGCCGGCCACCTCGGGCTCGGCATCCCCGCGCGGCAGCTGGACGCCCTGGAGCGGGCCGATCTGGTCCTCGCGCTCGGCACCCAGCTCGACGAGGTCACCACCCAGGCCTACCGCTATCCGACGGCTCAGCAGACGCTGATCCTGGTCGGCACCGGCATTGACGTCAGCTCGCGGCGGCGCGGGCTGACCTTCCGCGTCGACTCCGAGGTCGAGCCGTTCCTGCGGGAGCTGCGTGAGGTGGCGTCGCCGCGGACGCGGCGGGCTTCGGCGGCGAACGCGGCCGTCCACACCTTCATGACCCCGCCCGACACGAGCGGCAACACCCGGGTGCACCCGGTCGACGTCGTCCGGGCGCTGCGGAAGCTGGCGCCCGAAGACACCATCGTGACCAGCGACGCCGGCAACTTCGCGCAGTTCATGCACCGGTACTGGTGCTTCACCGCGCCGCGCAGCCAGCTCGGCCCGAGCAACGCCGCGATGGGCTACGCGGTGCCGGCCGCGGTGGCGGCGAAGCTGGCCGAGCCGCGGCGGACCGTCGTGGCCATGGTCGGCGACGCCGGGACGCTGATGACCGGACAGGAGATCGAAACGGCCGTGCGGTACCGGGCGCCGGTGATGGTCGTCGTCTTCCAGAACGGCGTCCACGGCGCGCTCGCCATGCACCAGGCCCGCACGCACGGCAGGCTGTCCGGCGTGTCCATCCCGTTGACGGATTTCGCGTCCTGGGCGCGTGGACTCGGCGCGGCCGGGTACACGGTGGACGATCGCGAGGAGCTCGAGCCGATCATCGCCAGCGCGCTGGTGCGGCAGCGGCCGTGCGTCATCGACGTGCGCACCGACCCGGACGTCGTGACCCCGGACGTGCGGATTTCGGCCCTGCTCGGGCAAGCGCGCCCGCAACCGCCCACCCAGTAAGGGTTTGCTCGGTTTCGCTTCGGAAAACGCGGGCAAGTTGTGTGGTAGCACGGCGGCGGCTCGGGTAATCTGGCGTTGTTCCGGTGGTGGTTCGCCGCTGAACCTTCCCGGCCGGGTCCCGGCGGGAACAACCGGTTTCTGTCGGTGCCGCATGGCACCATCACGGTCATGACCCGCGCCGCAGCGGGCAGGGAACGAGGGGAGTTTCGACGTGACCGATCACCAGCACGCATCCGAACCAGCGCGGAAGTCCTCCGGCGTCGTACCGGTGCTGTTCAGCGCCAGCGCGGAGGCCCACGACGACGCCGTGGTCGCCGCCGAGCGCGACACCACCTGGCGTTCGCCGTTCAGTGCGGAGGGGTTGCGCCCGGCGAGTGGCGAATAGCTCACCCTGTCCGGGTGACGACGACTTGTCGGCCTGCTTGTGGTGTGCTTTACTGACCATGGTCTCGATTTTTGTGTTCGTGTTGAGTCACGCTCGCAGAATTCAGCGGGCGTAGTGTCTCCTCGCCGAGGAAGCAAACCGTCCCCGTGTTGACCCGGGGCGCCGAAGCGGCTTCCTGTTTTTTGGTGTTACACATGGAGATTTTTTTATGACTCAGGGCACTGTGAAGTGGTTCAACTCCGAGAAGGGGTTCGGCTTCATCACCCCCGACAACGGTGGCGGCGACGTCTTCGTTCACTACAGCGAGATCCAGGGTAACGGCTTCAAGAGCCTGGAAGAGAACGCTCGCGTCGAGTTCGAGATCGGCCAGGGCCAGAAGGGCCCGCAGGCCACGTCGGTCACCGTGATCTGACTTTGATCTTGGGAAAGGGCCGTCACCCGTTCGAGGTGGCGGCCCTTTTCGTATGCTCCGCACCATGATCGAGCACGGCTACACCGTCTCCGGGATGAGCTGCGGACACTGCGCCCAGTCGGTCACCGAAGAACTCACCGGCCTGCCGGGAGTGACCGAAGTGGACGTCGATGTCGCGGCCGGCCGGGTGATCGTTCGCGCTGACGGCCCGCTGGCCGAGGACGCCGTGCGGGCGGCGGTCGACGAGGCCGGCTTCTCCTACGAGGGCACGGCGAGCCTGCTCCCGTAGCTCTCCGCCGTGGGATGCCCCCGGTTCGTTCTTCTCCGCCGCGACGATCTCCCGGGTGGACAGTCCACTGGAGATCAGCGCCGGTGTGACCTTCGGCTCAGTCCGGTGGTTGCCGCCGACGAGGCATGCGTCAGCGCGGCGAGTACGCCCGCCCGATTTGGCCTGACCAGAGCGCGGCAGCGCCCGCGCCCCCGTCGCACGGCGGCGCCTGCGCGCCCCGCGTGACAGTTCGGTGAACACTGCAACGCCCTGCAACCCTTCCTTTTCGCCCAGCTACGGAGTCTCCTGTTCTCCGGTGCTGTGACAGGAGGTCAGGTTGGGCGAGACGGTGGCGGGGATCGTCGCGAATCCGGCTTCGGGACGGGACATCCGCCGGCTGGTTGCGCAGGCCTCGGTGTTCCCCACCGCGGAAAAGGCGAACATGGTCCAGCGTCTGCTGGCCGCCTTCGCGGTGACCGGACTCGACCGGGCCCTCGTCTCCACCGATCTCGGAGGCATCTCCGCCGCGGTTCTCAAGGCGCTCGGGCGAGGCGGGACCTGGCCCACCGTCGACTTCTGTGCGGACGATCCGATCACCGGCACCGCCGCCGACACGACCAACGCCGTACGCCGGATGGTCGCGGCCGGCGCCGGGGTCATCGTCGTGCTCGGTGGGGACGGCACCGCTCGCGTTGCCGCCGCGGCCTGCGAAGACGTTCCGATCCTCGCGCTCTCCACCGGGACCAACAACGCCTTCCCGCAGATGCGGGAGGCGACCGTCGCCGGGCTGGCCGCCGGGCTGATCGCCTCCGGGCAGGTCGATCCCGATCTCGTCACGCACCGCGTCAGCGTTCTCGAAGTCGTCACGAAGGCTCGCCGGGAGATCGCGCTCGTGGACGTCTGCGTCTCGACGAGCCGGCACATCGGCGCCAGGGCGCTGTGGGATCCCGCCACGCTCACCGAGCTCTACTGCACCTTCGCCGAACCCGACGGCATCGGCCTGTCGAGCGTGCCAGGGCAGCTCTGCCCCAGCCCTCGGTCGAGCCCGGACGGCGTCGCGCTGCAGCTCGGGCCCGTCGACGAGACGCCGTACGTCGTGCACGCGCCCATCGCGCCCGGGCTCGTGCGGCCCGTCGGCGTGCGCGGGTGGGGTGTGCTGAAACCCGGGATGCGGGTCGAGCTCGCCGCCTCGGGTGGCGTCATAGCGCTGGATGGCGAGCGCGAACTCGAACTCAAGACCGGCGAAAGCGCGTTCGTCGAGCTCAAGCCGGACGGGCCGTGGGTCGTGGACGTCCGGGCGACGATGGCGGAAGCGGCACGGAAAGGGCTCTTGCGCACGGAAACCGAGCTGGGGAAGGAGCGTCGAAGATGACGGACACCCTGCGGGAGGCGTATCGCGTGATGCGCACCATCCGAGCGTTCGAAGAGCGGGTGCACGACGAGTTCGCTACCGGCGAGATCCCCGGGTTCGGGCCCCTCTACGCCGGCGAGGAGGCCTCCGCCGCGGGGGTCTGTGCCCACCTCGACGACCGCGACACCATCGCCGGCGCTCATCGCGGCCACGGCCACTGCATCGCCAAGGGCGTCGACGTCAAGGCCATGATGGCCGAGATCTACGGCCGCAAGACAGGATCCTGTCACGGCAAGGGCGGCTCGCTGCACATCGCCGACCTCTCGAAGGGCATGCTCGGCGCCCACGGCATCGCCGGCGGCGGTCCGCCGCTCATCTGCGGCACCGCCCTCGCCGCGAAACAGCAGAACACCGGCGGCGTCGGCGTCGCCTTCTTCGGAGAGGGCGCCGGCAACCAGGGGACGACGCTGGAGGCGCTGAACCTCGCGTCGGTCTGGGACCTGCCCGCCCTCTTCGTCGCCGAGAACAACGGCTACGCCGAAGTCACGTCCAGCACCTGGTCCGTCGCCTCCGACAACATCGCCGACCGCGCCGCCGGGTTCGGCGTGCCGGGCGTGATCGTCGACGGGTTCGACTTCTTCGCCATCCACGAAGCCGCAGGAGAAGCCGTAGAACGCGCCCGCGACGGCGGTGGCCCGACGCTCATCGAGATCAAGTTCACCCGCTTCCCGGGGGACGGCGCCCTCGACTGCCTCGAGCTGTTCCGCACCCGCGTCACCGAGAGCGGGGAGCTACGCGAACAGGTTCTCGACGACATCGACGCCGAAGTCGCGAAGCTCATCGAGGAGTCCGTCTCCGAAGCGAAGGCCGCGCCGAAACCCACGCCGGAGGACCTCGAAACCGACGTCTACGTCTCGTATTGAGGGGAGCGCACGCCCATGACCCGCACGATCAGCTACCGCGAGGCGATCTCCGAGGCGCTGACGCAGGAAATGACCCGCGACGAGTCGGTCATCGTCATGGGCGGCACCGACGCCGGGGACGAGGGCCCCGGCGTCACGAACGCCCTGTTCCCCCAATTCCCCGGCCGCGTGCTCGACACGCCGATCTCCGAGTCCGCCTTCATCGGCGCGGCGATCGGTGCCGCGACGCGCGGGCAGCGGCCGGTCGCGGAACTGGCGTTCATCGACTTCATGGGCGTCTGCTTCGACCAGATCTTCAACCACGCGGCCAAGTTCCGCTACATGTTCGGCGGCCACGCGCGGACGCCCGTGGTCATCCGCACGATGTACGGCGCCGGGCTGCGGGCCGCCGCGCAGCATTCGCAGTGCCTGTACCCGATCTTCACGCACATCCCGGGCCTGAAGGTCGTCGTGCCGTCGAACCCGTACGAGGCGAAAGGCTTGCTCGTCCAGGCCATCCGCGACGACGACCCGGTGATCTTCTGCGAGCACAAGGCCCTTTACGACACCGGCGGCGACGTCCCGGAGGACAGCTACACGATCCCCTTCGGCGAAGCGAACGTCGTGCGCGACGGCCGTGACGTAACCATCGTGGCCATCGGCCGCATGGTCGCCGTCGCCGAAGAAGCAGCGAAAGTGCTGGCCGCCAACGGGGTGGAAGCCGAGGTCATCGACCCCCGCACCACCAGCCCGCTCGACACCGGCACGATCCTCGAAAGCGTCGAAAACACCGGGCGCCTGGTCGTCGTCGACGAGGCCTCGCCGCGCTGCAACCTCGCCACGGACATCTCCGCGCTCGTCGCGAAGGAGGCGTTCGGCTCGCTGCGCGCCCCGATCGAGATGGTGACGCCGCCGCACACGCCCGTCCCGTTCTCCGACGCGCTCGAGGACCTCTACCTCCCGGACGCGCAGAAGGTCCTCAACGCGGCGAAGGCGGTCGTGGAGTACCGGCGCTGATCGACCCATCCCGCCTCCGGTGGCTCTTGGCCCTGCCGGAGGCCGCCGAAGGACTCTTCGCCGGCACCTCCCTGGCCGGCGAAGAGCCCTTCGGCGAGATTGTCGCCACCTTCCGATCAGCGGACCGAAAAGGCAGACTGAGGCGGAGCGCAAGGAGCGGCGGTTGGGGCAGCGAGACCTCGAGGCAGCGTTGCCTGCCGGGGCGGACCCCCGGCGGCACGCTCGTGTCCTCGCGCAGGTGCACGAAGCGGCTCTGACCGGCCAGGCACTCCCCAGTCGGCCCCGGCCGGTGATCGACGCGTCCTGGCAGCGGATGCGCCGTCTCGGCATCGACCCCGACAGCCGCGCCGCCGCGCCCGTCCTGACCATCGAAGAGCTGGAAACGCGCCGCCGCACGAGCCGGATGGCCGAGGCACTGCCGACGTTGCGCGGCGGCTTGATCAGCCTTGCCGAGCAGGCCGCGCACATCATGGTGCTCGTCGACGCGGGCGGCCACGTCCTCTGGCGTGACGGCAGCGCCGCGGTCCGCCGCCGCGCCGACCGGCTCGGGTTCGTCGAAGGCGTCGACTGGCAGGAGGAATCCGTCGGCACCAACGCGATCGGCACCGCGCTCGTCGCGCGCCGCCCGGTCCAGATGTACGCCGCCGAGCACTACGTCCGCGCACACCACTCCTGGACGTGCGCCGCCGCGCCGCTGCACGACCCGCGCGACGGCAGGCTGCTCGGCGTCGTCGACCTCTCCGGCGCGGCCTCGACCGTCCACGCGACGACGTTGGCGCTGGTCGACGCCGTGACGCGGCTCGCGGAGTCCCAGCTGCGCACCACCCACCTCACCGAGCTGGAACGGCTGCGGGGCTTCGCCGTCCCGGTGCTCGCGAAGGTCGGCGGGCAGGCCGTCGTCGCCGACGGGCACGGCTGGGTCGCCGCGGCCGCCGGGCTCGCGCCGGTCGACCGCATCGCGCTGCCGGCGAACCTGGCACCCGGCGGCGTCTGGCTGCCGGCGTACGGCCACTGCGCGGTCGAGCCCGTGCCCGGCGGCTGGCTGATCCGCCCCACCGCGAACGACGCCGCCCCGCCGACCCGCGTCGTCCTCGACGTCCGGTCGGCACGCGAACCCGAGCTGACCGTGGCCGGCGCGGCCGGAACCTGGACGCACCGGCTCAGCCCGCGTCACGCCGAGATGCTGTACGTGCTGGCCAGCCACCGCGGCGGCCGCTCGGCGTCCGAGCTGTCGTCCGACCTGTTCGGCGACGCGGGCCGTACGGTCACCGTCCGCGCCGAGATGTCCCGGCTGCGCCGACACTTCGGCGGCATCCTCGGCGCGAAGCCGTACCGCTTCGCCGACGACGTCGAAGTGCTGGTCCGGCGCCCGCCGAGCCCCGAAGAGGTGCTCCCGCACTCGCTCGCCCCCGCCATCCGGGGCTGATCCCGCCGGGGAAGATGGGGACGTGCCGAAACGTCCCCTGCTGCCCGACACCATCGCGCCGAGCTGGCTCGTGGTGCAGGTCCTCGGCACCCTCTTCGTCGCGGCGACGCTGGTGACCGCGCGCGAGCCGGACCCGTGGATCTGGACCGCCTACGGCGTCGCGAGCGCCTGCTGGCTCGGGTTCGTCGTGCTCGCGTCCCGGCGGCCCAGGACGGCGGCCGCGCTGCTCGCCGTGGCCAGCGTGCTGCCCGCGGCCCTCGTCGGCCGGGCCGGGGACTCGTCGGCGCTCCTGCTGTCCGTCATCGCGCTGGGCCGCCTCGCGGCGCTGACCACCGTGAGCGTCGGGGTGATCCTCGGGACCGGCCTGCTCGACATCGCGCTCGCGGTGACGGCGCACCTGGTCGCCGGGCACTCGTTCGGCGCGGCGCTCGCCGACCCCGCCGTGATGCTGATGCTCGTCCTGGTCGGGCTCAACCGCCGCCAGTACGAGGTCCAGGCCATCCAGGCCGGCGCCCTGCTCGAGCAGACCCGGCTCGCGCAGGCCGAACACGCGCGCGCCGCCGCCCTCGACGAACGCACGCGCATCGCCCGCGAGGTCCACGACGTCCTGGCGCATTCCCTGGGCGCGCTGGGGGTCCAGCTCGAACTGGCCGAGGCGCTGCTCACCGAACGGTCCGATGTGGACGGTGTGCTGCGCTCGGTCCGGCGGTCCCGGCGCCTGGCCGCCGACGGGCTCGCCGAAGCGCGCAACGCCGTCGCCGCCCTCCGCCGGGACGTTCCGCCGCTGGCCGAAGCACTCGCCGAGGTGGCCGCCGGGCACGCTGGCGACCACGGCGTCGACGTCCGCTTCGAGACCGGCGGTGCGGCCCGGCCGCTGCCGTCCGCGGCGGTCGTCGCGCTGGTGGGCGTCGCGCGGGAAGCGTTGACGAACGCGGGCAAGCACGCGCCCGGCGAGGACGTCCGGATGCGGCTGGACTACGAGCCCGGGACCGTCCGGCTCGACGTCCGCAACCAGCTCGGCGAATTCACTCGGACGAGTGAAGGTTTCGGGTTGGCCGGGATGCGCGAGCGCCTGGCTCTCGTCGAGGGCACGCTGGAATCGGGCCCGGAAGACGGTTACTGGCGCGTACACGCCGAAATCCGGAGCTGAGCGGTCCGCTCGGAGATCACGTGCTGGTGACAGCGGGCGATGCCCGTGCCCGCTGGTACCGCGACTCGGCTACCTTTTGCGGGTACGGCTCAGCGTCTTTTCGGGGGTTCCGGGTGGCGAAGCCCCCGGCTGGGGCGAAGCCCCGGAAGACAGGGGAGGAATCGGGGATGACCAGCACTGCGACGGCCCCGGGTCCCACGGCGCCCGCGCCGGGGACCCCACCGCCGCCGCCACCGGAGGGCCGCGACCGCCCCGGGGGCCGCAGTGGCCTCCTCGGCCTGCTGGACCTGCCGGGCCAGGCGGTGCGCGCAATCATCCGGTCCGCCGCGACCACGCCGGGCCGGCTCACCGTGATCGCCGTCGGGCTGGTGCTGCTGGCCCTCGTCGCCGGGCTGGTCGCGACGCTGTCGGTGCAGGACCGCGACGACACGATCGGCGGCGTCATCGACCACCGCGAGCCGCTCGCCGCCGCGGCTCAGCAGGTCTACCGGTCGCTCTCGGACGCCGACGCCACCGCGGCGAGCGCGTTCCTGTCGATCGGCACCGAGCCGCCCGAGCTCCGTTCGCGCTACGAGCGTGACATCGCCGAGGCCGGCGCCGCGCTCGCGAAGGCCGCCTCCGACTCCTCCGACGTCGCCGACGCGGCCGGCCCGGTCGACGTCCTCAACCAGTCGCTGCCGGTCTACACCGGGCTCGTCGAAACCGCCCGCGCGAACAACCGCCTCGGCTACCCGGTCGGCGCGTCCTACCTGCGCGAGGCGTCCGAGCTGATGCGCGCGAAGATCCTGCCCGCCGCGCAGGACCTCTACCGCGTCGACACCGAGCGGCTGATCGAGGAGCAGGACAGCGCCACCGGGTTCCCGTGGCTCGCCACGATCCTCGTGGTCGCGTTGCTCGCCGCGCTGATCGCGGGCCAGATCTACCTGACCCGGCGCACGAACCGGCTGCTCAACGTCGGGCTCGTCGTCGCGACGGCCGCCGTCGTGGTGTCGCTGCTGTGGGGCGCGGTCGCGCTGGTCGTGCAGGGCAGCCTGGTCGGCAGCGGCCAGGACGACGGTTCGCACCGCGTCGACGTCCTCGTCCGCGCGCGGATCGCCGCGCTGCAGGCCCGTGCCGACGAAACGCTGACGCTGGTCGCCCGCGGCGACGGCGCGGCGTACGAGAAGGACTTCGGCACCAACGCGGCCCAGCTGGTCGGCCCGGACGGTCAGGGCGGCCTGCTCGGCGAAGCCCGTGGCCTGATCACGGACGGTGACGGCGCCGCCAAGGTCGCCGACGCGACGAAGGCCGCGAACGACTGGATGAAGGCGCACAAGCAGGTCCGCGACCAGGACAACGCGGGGGCGTACCAGGAAGCCGTCGACGCCGCGGTCCTCGAGGACAAGACCGACGGCTCGGCCCCGGCGTTCCGGCGGCTCGACGACAGCCTCCAGGCGGCGATCGACGTCGGCCGGCAGGAGTTCCTCGACGACACCCACGGCGGCGAGGCCGCGCTGACGCTGCTCGCGCCCGGCTTGGCTGTGCTCGCCGTGGTCGCCGCGGCGGGTGTCACCATGGGGATCCGGGAGCGACTGAGGGAGTACCGGTGAGCAGGCGGGGGAACACGGTCCGGGCGGGTGCGCTGGCGTTCGCCGCGCTGGTGCTGGCGGCCTGTGGCAGCCCCGGGAAGCCGGTCGACCCGGCCCCGGTGAGCAACGCGGCCTGGCCGCAGCCCGCGCACGTCGGCGGCCCCGACTCGACCGCCGGCGGCGCCACCGACACCAGCTGCGACCCCCTGGTCAGCCTCGCGCCGAACGGGACCGGCATCCCCGACGGCTCGACCATGGCGAAGATCAAGGAACGCGGCAAGCTGATCGCCGGCGTCGACCAGACGACCTACCTGTTCGGCTTCCGCAACCCCACGACGGGCAACCTCGAGGGCTTCGACATCGACATGGTCAACGAGATCGCCCGGTCGATCTTCGGCTCGCCGGAAGGACGTGTGCAGTTCCGCGCGATCACGTCGGGACAGCGTGAGGACGTCCTGAAGGAACACCAGGTCGACATCGTGGTCCGGACCTACAGCATCACCTGCTCGCGCAAGAAGAGCGTCCAGTTCTCGTCCGTCTACTACAAGGCGGGGCAGCGGATCCTGGTCACCAAGGAGTCGAAGGTGACCAAGCTGGCCGACCTCACCGGCAAGCGGGTGTGCGCGGCCAAGAAGTCGACCTCCGCGGCGAAGATCGCGACGGACCCGTCGAAGCCGGTGCCGGTCTCGGTGGACAACTGGTCGGACTGCCTGGTGATGCTCCAGCAGGGTCAGGTCGACGCCGTCTCGACCGACGACACGATCCTCGCCGGGATGGCCGCGCAGGACCCGACGCTGAAGGTGGTCGGCGACCAGTTCACCGAGGAGAACTACGGCATCGGCGTGCCGAAGGACAACGAGGACATGGTCCGGTACGTCAACGCCGTGCTGGACAAGATCCGCGGCAGCGACGCGTGGCAGAACAGCTACCGGCGCTGGGTGGAGCCCTCGCTGGGCCCGGCGTCGCCGCCGTCGCCGAAGTACAAGTGAGCCGGTCGCGACTAGGATCGATCTCCGCACGTCGCCGGGGATCTGGGAGGTAGCAAGTGTCGGAGGAGCCGCGCCGTCCTCGGCACGCCGCACCGGACGACGAGCAGCGACCGGCGGCGCCGCCGAGCTGGCAGCCGCCGCCACCGGTGCGGTGGGAGACGCCGGAGCCGTCGATCTCGGGCCGCCTCGACGATGGTGAGCCGCCCCGCGGCGAGGAGACCGTCATCCACGCGCCCGTCCGCCGTCCGCCGACGCCGCCGCGCGGCCAGCCGACGGCCGTGCGCGGGACGATCCCGGGTGCCGAGGATCCGACCCGCCCGCCGGGCAGCATCAACCCCGTCGTGCCGCCGGTCCAGCCGACGCAGGCGATCCGCCCCGACCCGAACGCGCCGCAGCCGACGAGCGTGCTCGCCGCGCCGGCGCCGGAGACCCAGAGCATCATGCCGCCGGCGCCGCGGCCGGACGCCGGCCCGGACACGCCGCTGCCCGACCCGGGCACCGAAAGCGTCCTGCCCGAGCGCACCAGCGAAGGCCGGCACACCGGCACCGGGACCGGCTCGGGAACCGGCAGCGGTTCGGGCTCCGGCTCCGGTGCGTTCCCGGGTACGGGCCGGCGGACGTCGTCCCGGACGTCCCGCTCCCGCCGCGGCCGGCTCGGCGCCGGGCTCGTCGAGGTGCCGGCGGTCCCCGCGCGTGATCCGGCGTCGGCGGTGCTGACGAACGCGATGGTGTCGGAGGAAAAGCGTTTCTGCAGCAAGTGCAGCGCGAAGGTCGGCCGGGGCAAGGACGGGAAACCCGGTGCGGCGGAAGGAAAGTGCGACAACTGCGGAACGCCGTTCTCGTTCGTGCCGAAGCTGCGGCCGCACGAGCTGGTCGGTGGCCAGTACGAGGTGCTGGGCGCGCTCGCGTACGGCGGCCTGGGCTGGATCTACCTGGCGCAGGACCACAACGTCAGCGACCGCTGGGTCGTCCTCAAAGGACTGATCGACACCGGCGACGCGACGGCGATGGCGGCCGCGGCCAACGAGCAGCGGTTCCTCGCCGAGGTCGAGCACCCGAACATCGTCAAGATCCACAACTTCGTGCAGCACCCGGACGCCCACAGCGGGACGACCGTCGGCTACATCGTCATGGAGTACGTCGGCGGCCAGTCGCTGCGGCAGCTCGCGCTGGCGCACCACCGGGAGAGCCGCCGTCCGGAGCCGCTGCCGATCGGCCAGGTCATCGCGTACGGGCTGGAGATCCTGCCCGCCCTCG
>NZ_JBFBBQ010000035.1:0-84446 GCF_040682775.1 Amycolatopsis sp. NPDC051106
GCCCGGTCCCATTCCGAACCCGGAAGCTAAGCCTGATAGCGCCGATGGTACTGCAACCGAAGGGTTGTGGGAGAGTAGGACACCGCCGAACTTACTTAAGGGCAAGGGCCCCGGTTGAGAACCTATGGTTCTCCCGGGGCCTTTTCTCATGCCTGCATCCACTCAGCCCGACCGTCCAGGTACGCGAGCCGACTTTCTGGGTACGCGGGCCGACGGTCCGGGTACGTGTGTTGTCCGTTCAATCACGAGAGATGCCTTCCCAGACACGCGAGCTGCCTCCCCGATCACAGCCGCGAAGCCGCAGCCGGCTACGGCCGAGGCACCGGCCGGCTCCGCAGCGGGCTCGACAACACCAGCGACGTCGTCGTCTCCCCGTACCGCTGCACCTTCTCGACCAGCTCCTCCAGCTCCGCGGTGCTCCGGCACAGCACCCGCAGGATCCAGCACTCGTCTCCGGTGACGTGGTCCGCCGAGACGACCTGCGGCAGCGGCAACACGACCGTCCGGAACCGCGGCGTGTCCAGGCTCCGCACCCGGGCCCGCACCATCGCTTCGATCGGCAACCCCAGCTTCGTCGTGTCGACGCGGGCCGCGTAGCCCGTGATCACTCCGCGCTCCTCGAGACGGCGCACGCGCTCCGTCACCGCCGAGCCCGACAGCGACACCCGGCGGCCCAGTTCCGAAAAGCTGAGCCGGCCGTCCGCCTGGAGGAGCTCGAGCAAGTGCCAGTCGACGTCGTCGAGGTCCACCGTGATTCTCCCGGGTGTGCGGGGCCGGAACGGGGAAATCCCCGGCCGGCCCGGGCTTCCACGCCGATTCTGCCCTGTGTCCGGACGCCCGTGACCAGCAGGATTCAGGGCATGACCACCGCACGCACGCTCACCGTCCCCGCGCCGGCTCCCGAAGCCGCCATGACCTACTTCGGCGCCGAACTCGCCTTCGAGGTCGATCCCGACGATCTCGTCCGTGACCTCGAAGCCGGCCACACCGACGGCTACGTGGTCGTCGAGACGCGGTCCGAAGAGGCCTACGCCCAAGCCCGCATCCCCGGCGCCATCAACCTGCCCTACCGGGACATGACGGCCGAGACGACAGCTCACCTCGACAAGCAGCTCGTCTACGTCTGCTACTGCGAGAGCATCCACTGCAACGCCGCCACCAAGGGCGCTCTCAAGCTCGCCGAGCTCGGGTTCACGGTGAAACGGCTCTCCGGTGGCATCACCGCCTGGATCGCCGCCGGCTACCCCGTCGAAGGAGCCGGACAAACAGCCGGGATCCGCTGCGCCTGCTGAGCCACCTACCCTGAAAAGCGTGACACGACTGCTCATCATCCAGCCGGACGCGTCGGACCCGCTCGGCCCCCTCGGCGACTGGCTCACCGACGCCGGCGCGGAGCTCGACCTCCGACTGCTGCCGAAGGACGACCTGCCCGCCGACCCCGACGGCTACCAGGGCGTCGTCTGCCTCGGTGGCGGAATGGCCGCGGAGGACGACGCGGAACACCCGTGGCTCGCCGACGTCCGGCGCCTGCTGGCGAAGGCCGCGACGAAGAGGATCCCGACCCTGGGCATCTGCCTCGGCGCCCAGCTGCTGGCCGTCGCGACCGGCGGCCGCGTCGAGCCCGGGCCGGACGGGCCCGAGGTCGGTCCGCACCTCGTCGCCAAAAAGGACGCGGCGTGGACCGACCCGCTCTTCGCCGAGCTGCCGCTCATGCAGGACGTCCTGCAGTTCCACACCGACGCGATCACCCGGCTCCCGCCCGGCGCCGACCTGCTCGCTTCCGCGCCGCTGTACCAAAACCAGGCTTTCCGGTTCAACCGTTGTGTCTACGGTGTCCAGTTCCACATCGAGACGACGCCCGCCGTCGTCGAGAGCTGGGCCGCCGACGAGCCCGAGATGGCGGAATTCGCCCGTCCGGGCTCACTCGACCACGACGCGCTGATCACCGTGCACGCCGACATCGAAGAAACCTGGCGCCCGTTCGCGCAACGGTTCGTCCGGTTGGCCGCCGGAGAGCTCCAGCCCGCCGCCGACAGTCAACGCTCCTTACCACTGGCTTAACGCCTGGGATCACAATCAGCAACAGCCTGTTAACGCCAGGCGTCACCCGTCAGGTACCTTGCGGAAGGAGTCCCCACAAGGGTTCGGAGGTCGGGGTGGAGCCCTCGTTGCTGGTCGTGATCGTGGTAGTCACGGCCTTGGTTTTCGATTTCACGAACGGGTTCCACGACACCGCGAACTCGATGGCGACGTCGATCGCGACCGGGGCCCTCAAGCCCCGCGTGGCCGTCGCGATCTCGGCGGTGCTGAACCTGGTCGGCGCGTTCCTGTCGGTGGAGGTCGCGAAGACGATCTCCAGCGGTCTGGTGGACGACACGAAGATCGGCCCGTCGGTCGTCTTCGGCGGGCTGATCGGCGCGATCGTCTGGAATCTCGTGACGTGGTTCGTCGGCCTGCCGTCGAGTTCGTCGCACGCCCTGTTCGGCGGCTTGATCGGCGCCACCTGGGTTTCGGCCGGCGCCGACTCGGTCCACTTCGGAAAGATCGTCGAAAAGGTGCTCGTGCCGGCCGCGGCGAGCCCGGTGATCGCCGGCGTCGTCGCGATGCTCGCGACGTACTTCGTCTACCGCTTCCTCGTCCGCGGCCGCCCGGCCACGCGCGGGTTCAAGGTCGGCCAGGTCGTCTCGGCGTCGCTCGTCTCCCTCGCCCACGGCACCAACGACGCGCAGAAGACCATGGGCGTCATCACGCTCACGCTCGTCACCGCCGGCAGCCTGCCCGCGGGCGCGTCGCCACCCTTCTGGGTGATCATCAGCGCCGCCTGCGCCCTCGCGCTCGGCACCTACCTCGGCGGCTGGCGCATCACGCACACCCTCGGCAAGGGCCTCACGGACATCGAGGGCCCGCAGGGCTTCGCCGCCCAGACGAGCTCGGCGCTGGTCATCCTCGTCTCGTCCCGGCTGGGCTTCCCGCTGTCGACGACGCACGTGTGCTCCGGCGGGATCGTCGGCTCCGGTGTCGGCCGCCGGGAGGCGCCGGTGCGCTGGCGGATGGCGGGCCGGATGGTCCTCGCGTGGCTCTTCACGCTGCCCGCCGCGGCGATCGTCGGTGCGATCTCCGGCAAGATCGCCTCGCTCGGCGCCGCGGGCACCATCGCCGTCGGCGTCGTCGGAATCGGGGTGGGGGCCGGGATCTGGCTGCTCTCCCGTCGGCACCCCGTCACCGCACACAGCTTCCAGGTCCCCGAGCCGACGCCCGCCGGGACCGAACCGGGCCGGCTGGCCGCCTGAACCCGGTCGCCCGGGATACGGTGGTTCGTGATGGCAGACCGCGCGCGTTCGACCGCTTCGGCGGCGAGGTACGGCTTCACCGATGCCCGTGCCGAGGGTCAGTTGCGCGCGGCCGGCTGGTGGGACGACGGCGGTCCGGTCGAGGCCGCCGCCGACGTCCTCGCGGCGTTGTCCCGCACCGCGGATCCGGACCTCGCGCTGCGCGGGATCGACCGCATCCGCGAGGCCGACGAGGGTGAGTGGACCCGGCTCGAAGAGCAGCTGCGCGCCCACCGGACCTTCCGCGGCCGCTTCCTCAGCGTGCTCGGGACGTCGAGCGCGCTCGCCGACTTCCTCGCCGCGAACCCGGAGCAGTGGCAGTCGCTCACGAGCGACAAGTGCACGGACTCCGCCTGCTACCGCGAAAACCTGCGCGCGTCGCTCGTGCGTGAGGACGGTTCGGTCGTCACCGGCCTCGAAGCCGAGCAGGCCCTCAAGATCGCCTACCGCGGCCAGCTGCTCGGCATCGCCGCCGCCGACCTGGGCCACCTCGTCGAAGCCGGGCTCGAGCACCCGGGCTACGCCGAGGTCGCGGCGCAGCTGACCGAGCTGGCCGAGGCCGCGCTCGCCGCCGGGCTCGCCGTCGCCGAAGCCGAGGCCGGCGCGCCGGCCGAGGGCACCCTGGCGATCATCGCCATGGGCAAGTGCGGCGGCCGGGAGCTCAACTACGTCAGCGACGTCGACGTCATCTTCGTCGGCGCCGACGACCTCGGCGTCGCGACGCGGCTGGCCAGCACGACGATGCGGGTCGTCGGGAAGGCGTGCTTCGAGGTCGACGCCGCGCTGCGCCCCGAAGGCAAGGCCGGCGCGCTCGTCCGCACCCTGGAGAGTCACCAGGGCTACTACCAGAAGTGGGCCAAGACCTGGGAGTTCCAGGCCCTGCTCAAGGCGCGCCCGGTGGCGGGTGACGCCGAGCTCGGCCGGCAGTACGCCGAGATGGTCGCGCCGCTGGTGTGGTCGGCGGCCGACCGGGACAACTTCGTCGGCGAGGTGCAGCAGATGCGCCGTCGCGTCGAGGGGCACGTGCCGTCCGAACACGCCGAACGCGAGCTCAAGCTGGGCCGCGGCGGGCTGCGGGACGTCGAGTTCGCCGTGCAGCTGTTGCAGCTCGTGCACGGCCGCGTGGACGCCGACCTCCGCTCGCCGTCCACGATGGACGCGCTCGCCGCCCTCGGCGAAGGCGGCTACGTCGGCCGGCAGGACGCCGCCGAGCTCGGCGCGTCGTACGAGTTCCTGCGGATGATCGAGCACCGGCTGCAGCTGCGGCGGCTGCGCCGGACGCACCTGTTCCCCGCGACGTCGGACACCGACGAGCTGCGGATCCTGGCGCGGGCCAGCGGGATCAAGGCGAGCGGCGGGAAGAGCCAGGGCGAGGCGCTGCTGGCCGAGTTCCGCAAGCACGGCAAGGGCATCCGGCGCCTGCACGAGAAGATCTTCTACCGGCCGCTGCTGCAGTCCGTCGCGAACGTGCCGACCGAGGCGCTGCGCCTGACCACCAAGCAGGCCGCGAGCCGGCTGGCCGCGCTCGGCTACACCGCCCCCGACGGCGCGCTCCAGCACATCAAGGCCCTCACCTCCGGCGTCTCGCGGCGCGCCGCGATCCAGCAGGCGCTGCTGCCGGTGCTGCTCGACCTCCTGGCCGACACGCCCGACCCCGACGGCGGCCTGCTGTCGTACCGGAAGGTGTCCGAGGCGCTCGAAGACACCCCGTGGTACCTGCGGGTGCTGCGCGACGAGGGCACGGTCGTGGAGAACCTGGCGGCCCTGCTCGGCACGTCCCGGCTGGTGCCGGATCTGCTCGTGCGCGCGCCGGAGGTGCTGCGGCTGCTCGGCGACCCGGCCCGGCTGCTGGGCCGGACGCCCGCCGAGGTGGCGACGTCGCTGCGGGCCGCCGTCCGGCGTCAGCCCGGGTTGAACGCCGCCGTCGCGGCCGCGCGTTCGTTGCGGCGGCACGAGCTGCTGCGGATCGCGTGCGCCGACCTGCTCGGCCTGCTCGACGTGCCCGCGGTGTGCGAAGCGCTGTCCAGCGTGTGGGTGGCCGTGTTGCAGGGCGCGCTGGCCGCGGCGTTCCGGCAGCGCCAGGCGGAGCTGGGCCGCACGCCGGCGCGCATCGCCGTGATCGGGATGGGCCGGCTCGGCGGCGCCGAACTCGGCTACGGCTCCGACGCCGATGTCCTCTTCGTGTGCGAGCCGTCCGAAGGGGTCTCGGACGCCGACGCGGTGAAGTTCGCTTCGTCGGTCGCGGAGACCGTCCGGAAGATGCTGGGCGCGCCGAGCTCGGACCCGGCGCTGGAGGTCGACGCCGACCTGCGGCCGGAGGGCCGGAGCGGGCCGCTGGTGCGGACGCTGGAGTCGTACCGCGCGTACTACGCGCGCTGGGGCGAGGTGTGGGAGGCGCAGGCGCTGCTGCGCGCCCGGTTCGTCGCGGGCGACGACGACCTCGGCGAGCGCTTCATCGCGATGATCGACCCGATCCGCTACCCCGAGGGCGGCCTGGACGCGACGAAAGCGCGCGAGATCCGCCGCATCAAGGCCCGCGTCGAGACCGAGCGGATGCCCCGCGGAGCCGACCCGACCCGCCACACGAAGCTCGGCCGCGGCGGCCTCGCCGACGTCGAATGGACGGTCCAGCTCCTGCAGCTCCAGCACGCTTGTACGGTTCCGGGGCTGCGGACGACGTCGACGCTGGACGCGCTGGCCTGCCTGCCGGAGGCGGGGCTGGCCGAGCAGTCCGAAGCGGACTCACTGCGTGAGGCGTGGCTGCTGGCGACCCGGGTGCGCAACGCGGGGATGCTGGTGCGCGGCAAGGCCGTCGACGAGGTGCCGGGCGGGGGTCGCGACCTGGCCGCGGTGGCGCGGGTCCTCGGCCAGTCGGCCGCGGACGACCCCGGCGAGTTCCTCGACACGTACCGCCGCCTCACCCGGCGGGCGCACACCGTGGTGGAGCACCTGTTCTACGAGGCCTGACCTACAGTGGGGTTCGTGACTGAACGCGAGCCGTTCCGGACCCGGATCAAGGTCCGGCACTACGAGCTGGACACCCTGGGCCACCTCAACCACGCCGTCTACCACTCGTACGGCGAGGTCTCCCGCCTCGAGCTGCTCGAAGCGGCGGGCGCGCTGAAGGGACTTCCCGGCGTGGCATCGGTGCTGCTGGAGACGCACGTGGTGTTCCGCCGCGAGCTGCGCGCGGGCGACGAGGTCGACGTGACGTGCGACGTGAAGTTCGGGAGTGGCAAGACGTTCTCGATGGACTCGAACATCTACAAGGCCGACGGGACCCTGGCCGCGGAGATCACCTGCACGATGGGGCTGATGGACCTGGAGATCCGGAAGCTGGTGGCGGACCCGCGCGGAAAGTTCGAAGCCGCGGGCGCGGACCTGAAGCTGCTGTCGACCTCGGAATGAGAAACGCCGGCGGCGAGGGCTGTTCGCTCCTCGCCGCCCCGGGCCGGCGTCGAACGATGAACCCCGGGACGGCCAGGGCGACTGTCCCCGCACCAATGACCAGCAGGCCGAGGCCGGTCAGCACGTGCCGGTTTGAGGCGACAAGCGGATAAAAGAACGGGACGGCGGTCGGGGTATTCCCCTCGACCGCCGTCCCGTGTCCGGTGGGCCGTCACCCGTTGACCTTCACGGCCCGGTGACGGCCTGGCTGGGGCTCCGACCCGCGTAACGCCTGGTCAAAGCCCCGCGCCGATCACACGTCGTAGTACAGGGCGAACTCGTACGGGTGCGGGCGCAGCCGCAGCGGGTCGATCTCGTTCTCCCGCTTGTAGGAGATCCACGTCTCGATCACGTCCGGCGTGAAGACGCCGCCCTCGAGGAGGTAGTCGTGGTCGGCCTCGAGGGTGTCCAGCACCGTGCCGAGGTCGCCCGGGACCAGCTTGACGTTCTTGGCCTCCTCGGGCGGGAGCTCGTAGAGGTCCTTGTCGATCGGGTCCGCCGGCTCGATCTTGTTCTTGATGCCGTCGAGCCCGGCCATCATCATCGCCGAGAACGCCAGGTACGGGTTGCCCGAGGAGTCCGGGCAGCGGAACTCGGCGCGCTTGGCCTTCGGGTTGTTGCCCGTGATCGGGATGCGGACGCAGGCCGAGCGGTTGCGCTGCGAGTAGACCAGCGAAACCGGCGCCTCGAAGCCCGGCACCAGGCGGTGGTAGGAGTTCACCGTCGGGTTCGTGAAGGCCAGCAGGCTCGGCGCGTGCTTGAGCAGGCCGCCGATGTAGTGGCGCGCGGTGTCCGACAGGCCGGCGTAGCCCGACTCGTCGTGGAACAGCGGCTGGCCGTCCTTCCACAGCGACTGGTGGCAGTGCATGCCCGAGCCGTTGTCGCCGGCGAGCGGCTTCGGCATGAACGTCGCCGTCTTGCCCGCCGCGAACACCGTGTTCTTCACGATGTACTTGAACAGCTGCAGGTCGTCGGCCGCGTGCAGCAGCGTGTTGAACTTGTAGTTGATCTCGGTCTGGCCGGCGGTGCCCACCTCGTGGTGCGCGCGCTCGATCTCGAAACCGGTGTTCGTCAGGTTGCGGACGATGTCGTCGCGCAGGTCGGCGAAGTGGTCGACCGGCGGGACGGGGAAGTAGCCGCCCTTGAACTTCGTCTTGTAGCCCTGGTTGCCGCCGACCTCGTCGGCGCCGGTGTTCCACCAGCCCTCGATCGAGTCGATCTCGTGGAACGAGGCGTGCTCGGCGGAGTCGAAGCGGACCGAGTCGAAGATGTAGAACTCGGCTTCGGGGCCGAAGTACACGTTGTCGGCGACGCCGTACTCGGAGATGTACTGCTCGGCCTTGCGCGCGATGTTGCGCGGGTCGCGGCTGTACGCCTCACGGGTGAACGGGTCGTGCACGAAGAAGTTGAGCGCGAGCGTCTTCGCCTTGCGGAACGGGTCGATCCGGGCCGTCGCCGGGTCCGGCAGCAGCAGCATGTCGGATTCGTGGATGGACTGGAAGCCGCGCACCGAGGAGCCGTCGAACGCGAGACCCTCTTCGTAGGCCTCGTCCGTGAAGGCCTTCGCGGGGACCGTGAAGTGCTGCATCACGCCGGGCAGGTCGCAGAACTGGACGTCGATGACTTCGACGTCCTCATCGGCGATGAGGCGCTGGATGTCGTCTGGAGTAGTGGGCACCCTCGGTGACTCCTTCTCGTTCGAGCTCGTACGGCAGTGCTCTCTTCGGCTCACGCTAAGAGGGCGGTGTTGCCCGACCGTCACCCGTATGTTTCGCGGGTGTTAACGGGTGGGTGGATACCGGCTATCCGACCAGGGCGGATGTGGTCCGCGCCACCGGCATACCCTGGATGGGTGGCGAGATGGACCGGTGAATGGCTGCCCGGCACCGGCGAGGGCCGGCAGGACGCTGATCAGCGCGAGTCGCGCTGGCCGGGCGAGAAGTTCGGTTTGCCTGAATCGGGCGTGGGCTCGGCGGCGAGCGGGGGCGCGCGGCTGCTCGGGCTGGTCGTCGACCTCGTCATCGCGGCCCTGGTCACGGCCATCTTCCTGCACCCCAGCCTGCAGGACCCGGTCGCGATGCAGAACTTCAACCTCTGGTCCGGCGGCGTGTGGGCGGTCATCTCCGTCGTGTCCGCCGGCTTCTTCGGGTTCACCCCCGGGATGGCCGTCACCGGCATCCGCGTCGCCCGGCTCGACGGCGCCGCGCTGGTCGGCCCGCCGCGCGCGCTGGTCCGGGCGGTGCTGACGTTCCTGATCATCCCGGCGGCGGTCCGCAACGCCGACGGCCGCAGCTGGCTCGACCGGCTGACCGGCACCGTCGTCATCCGGATGCGCTGACCGCACCCACGAGAAAGGCCCCGTCCGGCGCGGACGGGGCCTTCGTCGTCGGGGCGGGTCAGCGACGGCGGATCGTGCGCTGGACGTTGCGCATCTTCGCGCCGGCCGGCATCGGGCCCTTCGGCATCGCCGCGCCGCGGTTGCCGAGCGCCGCCAGCTTCGCCTCCAGCGCGTCGACCTGGGCCGGCTTGAGGTTGCGGGGCAGCTTCATCAGGAAACCCTGGAGCTTCTTCAGCGGGATCTGGCCCTCTTCGTGGCCGATCGTCACGTCGTAGATGGGCGTCTCACCGACCAGGCGGGAGACGCGCTTCTTCTCCTGGGCGAGCAGCGTCTTGACGCGGTGCTGCGCGCCCTCGGCGACGAGCACCACACCCGGGCCGCCCAGCACGCGGTGCACGGCGTCGAGCTGCGTGGTCGCCGCGACGGTCGGCGTCACCTTCCACTTGCCGCGGAGGTTCTCCAGCGCCCACGCCGCGGCGCCGGGCTGGCCGTCGGCCTTCGAGTAGACGGTCTTCTGGACGCGCCGGCCGAAGATGATCATGGCGACCAGGGCGCCGAGCACCAGGCCCAGGGGCAGCAGCACCCACTGCGCGTCGAAGAAGAAGCCGACCCCGAACAGGACGCCGGCGACGACGACGATCGACCCGACCATCCATGGGATGAGCCACGGGTCTTCCTTGCGCTGCATCTTGAAGGCCTCGAAGAGCTGGCCCCGGCGGGCCTTGCTCGCCGCGCGCTTCTCCTTCTTGGCCTGCTTGGCCGCTTCCTTGTCCTGCTTACCCGCCATATGACCAGGATACGGCCGCGTGCCCCTGCCCCGATTCCCCGTCCCCCTCTGCGAGGATGCCGGACGTGACCGGCGTACTTTCACCCAAGAGCCTGAACCGTTTGCTCGATGGTCTCGACCCGGAGCAGCGCGCCGCCGCCAGTGCCCCGCGGGGGCCGGTCTGCGTGCTCGCCGGGGCCGGCACGGGCAAGACCCGCACCATCACCCACCGGATCGCCCACCTCGTCCGGTCCAGGCACGTTTCCGCCGGTCAGGTGCTCGCCGTCACGTTCACGACGCGGGCCGCGGGGGAGATGCGGACGCGGCTGCGCGGCCTCGGCGTCGAGGCCGCGCAGGCCCTGACGTTCCACGCCGCCGCCCGCCGCCAGCTGCGCTACTTCTGGCCGCGCGTGGTCGGCGACCGGCCGTGGGACCTGCTGGAGAACAAGTTCCGCTACGTCGGCCAGGCCGCGACCCGGGCCAAGCTCGGTACCGAGACCGAGGTCCTGCGCGACCTGGCGAGCGAGATCGAGTGGGCGAAGGCGTCGCTGATCAGCCCGGACGACTACCCGGCCGTCACCGCGCGCATCCAGCGCGACATCCCGGCGCCGGCCGCGCAGATCGCCCAGGTTTACCGCACGTACGAAGAGCTGAAGAACGCCGCGCAGGTGCTCGACTTCGACGACCTCTTGCTGCACACGACGGCGGTGCTCGAAGAGCACGGCGTCGTCGCCGAGGAGTTCCGCGACCGCTACCGCTGCTTCGTCGTCGACGAGTACCAGGACGTCACGCCGCTGCAGCAGCGCCTGCTCGACGCGTGGCTCGGCGGCCGCGACGACCTGACCGTCGTCGGCGACGCCAACCAGACCATCTACTCCTTCGGCGGCGCGTCGCCGAAGTCGCTGCTCGAGTTCACCCGGCGCTATCCGGACGCGACCGTCGTCCGGCTCGAGCGCGACTACCGGTCGACCCCCGAGATCGTCTCGCTGGCGAACCGGGTCATCGGTGCCGCGCGCGGGCGGCCGGCGGGTTCGCGGCTGAAGCTGATCGGCCAGCGCGCGCCGGGGCCGGAGCCGCGCTTCGCCGAGTTCGACGACGAGGCGGTCGAGGCCGAGGCCGTCGCGCGGCGGGTCCGCGAGCTGCTCGACGGCGGCGTCGCGGCGAGCGAGGTCGCCGTGCTGTACCGGGTGAACGCGCAGTCGGAGGCGTACGAGTCGGCGCTGACCGAGGCCGGCATCCCGTACCTGGTCCGCGGCGGCGAGCGGTTCTTCAACCGGACCGAGGTCCGGCAGGCGATGTCGGCGCTGCGGGCCGCGAGCGGCGACGGCAGCTCCGACCTGGTCACGACGGTGCGGTCGGTGCTTGCCCGCGTCGGGCTCACCGAGTCGCCGCCGGCGGGTGGCGCGGCCAAGGAACGGTGGGACGCGCTCCTGGCGATCGTCGAGCTGGCCGAAGAGCTGGCTTCGACGGTCGAGGACGCGGACCTGCCGCGCTTCAACGCCGAGCTCGACCAGCGCGCCGCGGCCCAGCACCCGCCGACGGTCGAGGGCGTGACGCTGGCGTCGCTGCACGCGGCCAAGGGCCTGGAGTGGGACGCGGTGTTCCTCGTCGGCCTGGCCGAGGGCACGATGCCGATCCTGCACGCCGGCGACGACGAGGCGGCGATCGAAGAGGAGCGGCGGCTCTTCTACGTCGGCGTGACGCGGGCTCGCGAGCACCTCTGGCTGTCGTGGGCGCTGGCCCGCACGCCGGGAGCGCGGCGCAACCGGCGGCGCAGCCGTTTTCTCTACGGCCTGATCCCCGAGGACCACCCGGCCGCCCGGGCGGCGCGCACCCAGCAGAAGCCGGCGACGCCGGTCAAGACGCGCTGCCGCGTCTGCGGCGGGCCGCTGCTGGAGACCCTCGACGTCAAGCTGGGCCGCTGCGGGAAGTGCCCGTCCACGGTGGACGAGGGGCTGCTGGAACGCCTGAAGTCCTGGCGCGGTGACCGGGCCCGCGAGCTGAAGGTGCCGGCCTTCGTCGTGTTCACTGACGCGACGCTGATGGCCATCGCCGAACAGCGCCCGGTGGACGAGGCGGCGCTGGTGTCGATCTCGGGGATCGGCGCGACGAAGCTGGAGCGGTTCGGCACGGAGATCCTCGGCGTCGTCCGGGCTTCGGTGGAGTAGCGCTGTCCGGTGCGGTGCCGCCGGGTCGCATCACCCGGGTGGCGGTGTCGCGCGATGTGGTGTTGACCGCGTCCGGACCATGATCGACGCGGCGAACCCGCTGCTCAGGGCCGATCTTCGTATCTTCGAGGATTTTCCGGTTAATTGAGTTGCCCCGGTGTGGTGGGGGGCAATAACCTGCCAGTACCGAGCCCGAAGGGCTCGCCTGGGGATCCACGTGACAGCGCCGCTCGGCGGCAGTGTGTGCAGAGTACAGAAGGAGGTGCCGGTGAAATGATCAACACCATGACGCTCACGAATCCGGGCACCCGTCTGTCCTGCGCCGCGGAAGTCGCGGTTGCTCAGCGCCCGGGCACCGGTGTGTCCGTGAGCGCGCACGGGGTCAGTGGCATGCGGCGCGTCGAGCGTCGTTGGGCCACCGGTGTCGTCGTCTTCGGGACGCAGGGCGTTCTCGCCGCGTACCCGCAGGCTGATCTGCCGACCATCAAGCAGTTCCGTGTTCCGTCGTCGATACGGGAGCGAAGTTCCTGACCTAGTCAGGACTAGAGGCTCACGAAGGCCGCGGAACCGGATAACCCGGATCCGCGGCCTTCGTGTTTTTGGCTGCACAACCCAAGAGGAACAGCGTTGCCCAGCTCCATCTCCCAACCGAAAACCCGTACGACACAAGGAGGAACTGCCATGTCTTCGGCCATCGCCTACACCTCGGGTGAGGCAATATTCGCCGACCTGCTCGACCCCATCGCCGTGCCGGACGCGGCTCTGCCCTGCCGTTCGGGCGACGCGGACCTGTGGTTCGCCGAGTCCCCGGCCGAGCTCGAGCGCGCGAAGGCGCAGTGCGCCGACTGCCCGGTGCGCGAGGCCTGCCTGGCGGGCGCACTGGCTCGCCGCGAGCCGTGGGGTGTCTGGGGCGGCGAGATCTTCGAGCGCGGTGTCGTCATCGCGCGCAAGCGGCCCCGTGGCCGCCCGCGCAAGAACGCCACCGTCGAGCCCGCCGCGGCCAAGGCCGGCGGCGATCACCGGAGCGCCGCCGCATGAGCGTCGAACCGGTTACCGCGAAGGACTACGAAGCGCGGATGCGTCCGCAACTGCAGTTGACGAAGACCGAGATCGAGGAGATCAGCGAGATGTTGCTTTACGAAGAACTGTCCCGGGCCCGAATACGGGATCTGGAAGAGGGGATCCGCGACCAGCGGGCCCGAGGTAGCGCGCGTGCCGTACGCCGCTGGACGCGAGTGGCCCGATGGGCGGCTCGCCGAGCGGAGCGGTACGAGCTGGACCAGAACTGAGCGCAGGCCCCTGCCGCCTCCGGGCGGCGGGGGCTCTCGTGCTGCCCGGGGCCTGGTGGCGCCTGGCGGTCGCGGGTGTGGGTGCCGGGTCAGGTTGTTCGGCGGCGAGCGTGTTCGGACGTGGTCGCTCGCGTAGCCGTGTGCTCGTTGTTCGGCGTCGCTACCCGGTCGCCGGTGCGGACCTGCGGGTATAGGTGGTTTGGCCTCCTTCGGGTGCGGTCCGGTCGCGTTCGCTGGTGTTGAATGGGGTGATGTCCGCACACAGCCACGACGACATCGACTGGGCGGACCGGCTCGCTCAGCTGCGCATGGCCGACGCGCTCGATGCCGGTGCGCTCGCGCCCGTCGCGCGGCGGTTGCTCGGGCGAGTGCCCGGGCGGCCGACCGTGCTCGACGTCGGGTGCGGAGCCGGCGGCATGAGCGTGCTCTTCGCGCGTGAGCTCGCCCGCGGCGACGGCGGCACCGTCGTGCTCCTCGACGCCACACCCGAACTGCTGGCCGAAGCACGGCGCGCCGTGACCGAGGCCGCCGGCGGGGACGTCGAGGTCGTCGGCGTCCACGGCGATCTCGCCGACCCGCGGGTGGCCGAGCGGGTGCCCGCCGCCGACCTCGTGTGGGCGTCGGGCGTCGTGCACCACGTCGGTGATCAGCAGGCCGCCTTGTGCGCGCTCGCCCGGCTGCTGCGGCCCGGCGGAGTGCTCGCCATCGGCGAGGGTGGTCTCGAAATGCGGTGCCTCCCTTGGGATGTCGGGGTGGGCCGGCCCGGGCTGGAGAACCGGCTGCTCGCCGCGCGGGCCGAGTGGTTCGCCGGGATGCGGGCCGGTCTTCCGGGCAGCGTCGCCATGCCCTACGGCTGGCCGCGTGCCCTTCGCGAGGCCGGGCTCGAGGACGTCGAGTCGTTCGGTGCGCTCATCGATCACCCCATGCCGGGTTCGGACCTGCTGCGCGAGTACGTCGTGCAGCGGGTCGGCTGGCTCGCCGAGTCGGCCGGGGACCGGCTCGATGCCGACGATCGCGCCACCGTCGCCGCGCTGACCGATCCCGGCGGCCCGCACTTCCTCGCCCGCCGGGACGACCTGTTCCTGTTCGGCGCCAAGGCGATCCACTGTGGACGGTTGCGGTGAGCGCGCCGGAGCCGGTCGCGTGCACGAGGTGCGGGCGCACCCGCGGCGCCGACGAGGACCCGGCTACGGCGCTCGCCTGGGTATCCAGCCGCGAGCGCGGCGGGCTGCGGTGGCTGTGCCCGGCCTGCGCGCGCCAGCACGTGCGAGACATCGAGGGCAAGCTGCCCGACGAGTACTGGTGATCGATCCGCGCTCCTGACGGGTGTGCGCCTGCGCCGGACGGCGTGAGGTGCCGCGCACGGAGGCGGGCGCACGGCCTGGCGGCGTAATGGCGCAGCCGGCGTGGGAGCCCCGGATGTGCGTGTGCCGTGGAATGGCTGGAGGTGCCGTGGGATGGCCGCGCCCTCCGGTCGGGCAGCGAGTGGATGCTGCCGGGGTGGGCTGAGCGGCGATGTGTGGGTTCGTGCCCTCCGGCGCTGCCGCGGGGCCGGCGGCTCGGCCGGGCGCCAGCGGACCAGCGGCACGATCGTGGCGATGATCAGCACATAACCGCCGATCCCGAGCCGGATCGGGCCGGTGGGTTGTGTGGTGCGCTGCGGCCGACTTGGCCGAGCCGCGGATGGGTGGGTTTGTATCCACCGGTCGGGTTGTTTGAGCAGTGCAGCCGAGATCGGTGGAGCGACGGATGCACGGGTTCGTCTCCGATGGGGGAGTTGTGCGGAGCGGTGCGGCCGACTTGGCCGAGCGGCGGGATGCCGTGGGTCGTGTCCACCGGGTGAGTTGTGTGAGCGGTGCCGCCGATGGCGGCTGTGCGGGTCATGCCGCGTCGCCGGTCGGGGTTGTCGGGACCGCTCGGACCTTCGGGCGCGGTGTGCGGGATGCCTCGCCGAATGCCTGGGCCAGCTCCCGCGCCACCTCGCGCGGGACCTGGCGCAGCTGGCGGACCGTGCAGCGGACCAGGACGATCCCCGTCGCCGCCAGGGCCAGGTGGGAGAAGCCGCCCGTGCCGGGGCCGCAGCGGTACTGCCAGGCCAGGCCGATCTCGTCCCACCACGCGTCCGCCTCGCCGATGCGGCGGCCTCGGCGGTCGCAGATCGTCACGTCCCAGATCGGCGGTGGGAGGCGCGCCGTGTCCAGAACCTGTGCGGCCAGGCCGTGGGCCTGGATCGGGCCCTCGTCCAGCTCGCGGAGCACCTTCCGGACCGCCGCCGTGCCGCGCTGCGGTCCTTCGGCCAGCTCCGTCAGCAGCTCCTGCCGGTCGCACAGGCCCCAGTAGAGCGGGAGCGTCAGCAGGTGGCGGATCCGCGCCGGGTCGGGCTCGGACCGCGCAAGGTCGAGCGCCGCCCGGGACGGCGGTGCGAACGGCAGCCCGTCGACCACCACCGGCGCCGGCATCCGGGCCGTGCGCGCCGCGCTCACCCCGTCGCACGCCGCCACCCGGCAGTGGTCCGGCACCAGCAGCCGGACCTCGTCGTCCGCCGGGCACTTCAGGCCGTGGGCCCGCAGCGCGTCGGCGCCCGTGATCACCACCCGCGGCCCGTAGCGCGCCAAGGCGGCGTGCAGCAGCTGCTGCCGCGTCGGGGCGTTGTTGCGCAGCAGGACGACACCGGGGTGCAGGCGGCGCCACGGCCCTCCGGGGCCGCAGAGCCGCCGGGTTCTTCGGTCGGATACCCCGGCCCTGCGTAGCTGTTCGAGGTTCATCACCTCGCACGAGCCGGGGTTACGGAGGGAAAGCGGGTCGGTGCATTGAGTAGCGGTCATGAACCGAGCATGACGGCTCCGCCAACCGGGTGGAACCCCGTTTCCCGCAGCTGTGGACAACTAGCCGGAAACCGTCCGTTCGCGGACCGGCCTGTGGACAACTCAGGCGGCGAAACCGGGCTGCCAGCGCTCCACGATGCCGCGCGCCGGGATCTCCGCGTCGAGCTGGCAGAGGATGCCCGTCGACCCGGCCGTCACCCGGTGGATCATCAGGTACTCGGGCGGCAGGTTGAGCGACCGCCCCACCCGGAAGTCGTTGCCGCGGCTGTCGCCGACCCGCCCCGCCTGCTTCTGCATCCACTTGCGCGTGAAGTGGAAGGTCGGCTCGGCCAGCGGCTCGGTGAACGGCGCCAGGTACGTGAGCACCTCGTCCGCGGTCAGGTCGCTGTCCGGCCGGATGAACCGGTTCTCCCGCAGCACGCGCATGAGCTCGGCGGACTCGCCGTCCAAGGCCAGCCGCGTCATCTCGCCCAGGTGGCGGGGGATGCCGTCGGGCAGCCGCGCCACGCCGCCGAAGTCGATGACGCACAGCCGGTCGTCGCCGGTGATCATGAAGTTGCCCGGGTGCGGGTCCGAGTGCAGCAGGTGGACGCGCTCGGGGGACGAGTAGTGGAACTCCGCCAGCAGCCGGCCCGCCAGGTTCCGGGTCTCGCGGTCGCCGTCCGCGATGACCTTCGACAGTGGCGTGCCGGTCACCCACTCCGTCACGACGACCTTGGGCGCGCTGGCCACCACGCGCGGCACCAGGATGCCGGGGTCGCCCTCGAACGCCTTCGCGAAAGCGCGCTGGTGCTGGGCCTCGGCCTGGTAGTCGAGCTCCTCGTTCATGCGCTCGGCGAGCTCGGCCAGCAGCGGCTTGACCTCCGTGCCGGGCACGAACGCCTGGAACAGCCGGCTGAACCGCTGCAGCTGCCGCAGGTCGCTGCGCAACGCTTCGTCGGCGCCCGGGTACTGCACCTTGACCGCCACCTCGCGGCCGTCGTGCCAGACCGCGCGGTGGACCTGGCCGATGCTCGCGGCCGCCGCCGGCTCGTCGTCGAACGAGGCGAACCGGCTGCTCCAGGTACGGCCGAGCTGCTCGGCGAGCACGCGGTGGGTCTGCCGGGCGGCCATCGGCGGCGCCGCGGCCTGCAGCTTCGTCAGCGCCTCGCGGTAGGGCTTCGCCATGTCGTCCGGCACCGCCGCCTCGAACACGCTCAGCGCTTGGCCGAACTTCATCGCCCCGCCCTTGAGCGTGCCGAGCACCTCGAACAGCTGCTCGGCGGCCTTCGCCGAGAGCGTCGCGTTGACTTGCTCCGCGCTTTGTCCCGCCAGCCGCTTGCCCCACCCGCCGACCGCCCGCCCGGCGATCCCGAGCGGCAGACTGGCGAGCTTGGCGGTACGGGCGGCACCCTTGCGCGGCATCGCGGGGTCACGATCGCCTGGGTCGCGGAAGTCGGTCACCCCAGCGATTCTGCCTTGTGACTTCGGCGGCGCGCAGCCTGCTCGCGACGTCTTAGTGGCCTACGTCTCCTGGTGCACCTCCGGGGCCCCGCACCCGCACCGCGGGTGCGGGGGCCAGCCGCGGTGGCGGATGCGGCCGTCGAAGGCGTCGATCTCGAGGGTCGCGTTCCACGCCGGCGGCGCCGGTTCGGCGGGGGAGAGCAGCCGCATGGCCTGCGCGACGGCCAGCGACGCGCAGGCGTGGACCGCCCCGAGGTCGGGCCGCTGGTGCCGGCCGGTCAGCTGCCCGGCGACGCGGGGCCAGCACGGGTCGAGGTCGGTCCGGTGCAGGTCGGCGCAGCGCAGGCACGAACTGCGGCCCGGGACGACCAGCGGCCCGACGATGCCCGTGCCGTCGCGGACGCGGACGGCCATGTGCGGGACGCCGTCCTCCATCAGCTCGGCGACGACCTCCGGCGCCGGGACGATGGCGTCGGTCAGCAGCGTCAGCTCGGGGTACCGGTCGTGCAGGCGGGTGACGCGGACGCCGGGATCGACGCGGCGGAGCAGGTCGCCGAGGGCCTGCCGCCGGGATCGTCCCAGGTCGGCTTCGGTGAAGCCGGTGCCCAGGTCGTGCTCGGTCACCGTGCCGGGCAGCTGCGGCTCGACGTGCCCGATCCCGGCGTTGGCCAGCAGCACGGCGACCGCGACCGCCACCCGGCCGTTGCCGTGCACGGTGATCGCGGTGGCGCGCCGCCGGTCGCTCAGCGCGGCCTGGTGGTGGCGCGCCCGCAGCGACCAGAGGCCGGTTTCGCCGCGCAGACCCGGGCCCTCCGGGCGCCCCGCGTCGGTGACCAGGCCGAGCGCGGCCAGCTGCCGCAGCAGCGTGCGCAGCTGATCGCGATGTTCGCTCTCGGCGAGCAAGAGCCCCTCGACGGGCTTGCTGCCGTCGAGTTTCCGCAGCCGCGCGACGAGGCGTGGCGGCAGGCCTTCGACGATCACGCCGTGGCGCGGGTCGAGCCCGAGCTGGATCTCGCGCGGGCCGCGTTCGAGCACCATGATGCCCGGGAGCAGGGCGGGATGGGTCGGCAGGAGCACCGGAGGCATGTCCGCGGTCGAGAGGATCATGTCCGCAGGATGGCACCCGGCGGCGACGGTCAAGCCCCTGAAGACGCCGGATCGGCCGAGTTGTCCACAAGTGAAAGGGCCTGTGGACAACTCGGCTCTGTGACCTCAACGCGCTCGGAGTTGTCGGTGCCTGGCCTTACCGTTGTCGGGTGGTCGAAGCACAGATGCCTTCACTGAGAGGCCGGGGGGAAACGAACCCCCCGTCGGACACACCCGGACACAGGGTCGAAGTGCGGCGCAGCCAGCGCCGGCACCGGACGGTCACCGCGTACTGGAAGGACGACACGCTGGTCGTGCTCATCCCCGCGCGGATGACCAGGGCGGAGGAGAAACACTGGGTCGCCGAGATGGAGCGCAAGCTCCTGCGCCCGGAGCCACGTCGTCCGGCGCCCCCGAAGACGTCGGACGAAGCCCTGCTGGCGCGCTGCGCGCTGCTGTCGGGCAAGTACCTGGACGGCACCGCGATGCCGGCGAGCGTCCGCTGGGTGCCGCCGATGCGCACGCGGTGGGCGTCCTGCACCCCGGTCGACGCGACCATCCGCGTCAGCGACCGGCTGCGGAAGGTCCCGCCGTGGGTCCTGGACTACGTGCTGGTGCACGAGCTGGCGCACCTGCGCGAGCCCGGGCACGACGCGGCGTTCTGGGCCTTGGTGCGGCGGTACCCGAAGACCGAGCGGGCGATGGGATACCTCGAGGGGCTGGCGGCCGCCGCCGGGTGGGGGATCGACATCGAGGAGTGACCGCGGCCGGGGTTGACCTGCGGTGGTGGGTCATCCCGGTCGCGCCGGTGCGGTGGTGGCCGGGCGCTGGACTCCCCCCGGCTCGGTGGCCGGCCACGCATCCGGAGAGGTCGGCCCGCGTACCTGGACGGTCGGTTCGCGTACCCAGGTAGTCGGTTCGCGTGCCTGGGTAGACGGTTTGCGTTCCTAGAGGGTCGGCCCGCGACCTGGGCGGACGACTCGCGTACCTGAGGGGTCGGCTCACGTACCTGGACGGTCGGCTCGCGTACCTAGATGGTCGGCTCGCGTGATTGGAGGGTCGACTCGTGTGATTGGGGGGTCGACACGGGTGTAGACGAAAACGGGCGCCTCGCGGATCGCGAGGCGCCCGGTTCCGGGGACCAGCTCAGCTCTTGGTGTCGCCGTCCTCGGTGTCGTCACCTGCGGACTCCCGGCCTTCGCGCTCCGAGCGTTCCGTGCGCTCCAGCTCCGCGATCGGGTCCAGATCGTCCAGCGAGCCCGCTTCGCCGACCCGGTCCGCGAAGTCGATCGGCTCGTCCAGGTCCTCCGCCGTCGGCATCAGGTCCGGGTGGGACCACAGGCCGTCGCGCTTCTCCAGACCGTGCCGGTCGCCCACCAGCTTCCACAGGTTCGACGCGTCCCTCATGCGGCGGGGGCGCAGCTCCAGGCCGACCAGGGTGGCGAACGTCTGCTCCGCCGGGCCGCCCGTCGCGCGGCGGCGGCGGAGGGTCTCGCGCAGGGCGCCCGCTCCCGGCAGCCGGTCGCCGACCGCGTCGGCCACCACCACGTCCACCCAGCCCTCCACCAGGGCGAGCAGCGTCTCGAGGCGCCTCAGCGCGGCCTTCTGCTCCTCCGTCGTCTGGGGCTCCAGCAGCCCGGACGACATCGCTTCCTCGATGCTCGCCGGGTTGGCCGGGTCGATCCGGCCGGCCAGCGATTCGAGGGCCGACGTATCCACGGAGATGCCGTGCGCGAACTCCTCGACCGTGGCCAGCAGGCGCTGGCGCAGCCACGGCACGTGCGTGAACAGCCGCTGGTGCGCGGCCTCGCGCGCGGCCAGGAACACCAGGATCTCGCTGTTCGGCAGCTCCAGGCCCTCGGCGAACTTCTCGATGTTCGCCGGCAGCAGCGCGGACGTCCCGGCCGGGGCCAGCGGCAGGCCGATCTCCGACGCCGTCAGCATCTCCGACGCCAGCTGCGCGAGCGCCTGGCCGAGCTGGGACCCGAAGGCCATCCCGCCCATCTGCCCCATCATCTGCAGCAGCGGACCGGCGGCTTCCTTGGCCTCGGCGGGCAGCGCTTCCATCCACGCGCCCGACACCTGGCGGGCGACCGGGTCGCACAGCCGCTGCCACGTCGGCAGCGTCTTCTCGACCCAGGTCCGCGGCGACCAGGCGACCGCCGACGTCGCGCCGGCCGGGAACTGGGTGGCCGCGTCCAGCCACAGCTCGGCGAGATGGGCGGCGTCGCGCACGGCGGCGTTCGAGTCGTCTCCGCCGGAGAAGCCGAGGCGGCTCTCGCCGGTGTTGCCGGCGCTGCCCAGGGTCTGGAGGGCGATCTGCTTGGCGAGGTCGTAGTTCACCGGCCCGGTGGAAGTGCCGGCCTGGCTGAGCATCTGGCCCAGCTGGCTCAGCATCTGCCCGAGCTGGTTGAAGGCCTCGGCGCCGGACTGCTGTCCGCCTTCCGAGGGGTCGTTCTCACCTCGTTTGTCGGGATCGGAAGGTCCGAAGCCGAACGGGGGTTTGCTCATGCGTCCACCGTACGCGGGTCGGGAAGCCTCAAGCGCGCCATGTGCGTGGCCTTCACCGAGAAGCGAACACGGTCACCGTACGCTGTCGGTCGTGACCAAGTCCTCCGAGCAGACCGTGCCCGCGAAGAGCAGCCCGGACCCCGGTGCCGAGGCCGGCGGTGACCCCCGGCGGATGACCCGCCGAGGCTGGACGCTCGTGGTCAGCGGCTCGCTGTTCCTCGTCTTCGTGGTGCTGGGTCTGGTCGTGCCGGTGCCGTTCGTGGCGATCAGCCCGGGCCCGACCTACGACACGCTGGGTCGCGACGCCGCGGGCAATCCGGTCATCCAGGTCACCGGGCACGAGACCCATCCGACGACCGGCGAGCTGCGGATGACGACCGTCTCGCTGCACGACGGCGTCACGCTCTTCCAGGGTCTCGGCTTCTGGGCCAGCGGCCGCTACGCGCTCGCGCCGCGCGAGGAGTACTTCAAGCCGGGCGAGACGAACGAACAGGTCAAGCAGGAGAACATCCAGCAGCTGCAGGACTCGCAGTCGAACGCTCAGGTCGCCGCCCTGCGCAAGCTCGGCTACCCGATCAAGGTGCTGGCGAAGCAGATCGTCTCCGGCAGCCCGGCTGACCACGTCCTCGCCCCCGGCGACAAGCTGATCACGGTGAACGGCAAGAAGATCGTCGAGGCCGCGGACGTCCGGGCCGCGCTGGCCGGCACCCTGCCCGGCCAGACCGTGCAGATCACCTTCCAGTCGGACGGGCAGCCGGAGCGCACCGTGCCGCTCACCCTCGCCTCCCGCCCCGACCGCAAGGAGGGCTTCATCGGGCTCACCGCGGCCGACCGCGCCGAGGTGCCCTTCAACGTCAACATCTCCCTCCAGGACGTCGGCGGGCCGTCGGCCGGGCTGATGTTCACCCTCGCCATCATCGACCGGCTCAAGGGCGACGACATCGCGGGTGGGCGGCACATCGCCGGCACCGGCGAGATCACCGAGACCGGCGAGGTCGACCCGATCGGCGGGATCTCGTTCAAGGTCGTCGGCGCGCGCGAGGCCGGCGCCACCGACTTCCTGGTGCCCGAGCACAACTGCGCCGAGGCCAAGACCAACGCGCCGGACGGGCTCAACCTCATCAAGGTGTCCACACTGGACGACGCGCTCGCGCAGCTGGCGAACCTGAAGGCGGGCCGCCCGACGGCGTCCTGCTAGGGGAGGAGCGTCGCTTTGAGGGCCTCGAGGAGGTTCGGGGCGAGGTCGGGACTCTCGACGATCTCGTCGATCGCCTCCTCGTCGCCGATCCCGCGCAGCCGCATGACGCACGCGCCCTCGCCGTCGCGCAGGATCGCGGCCACCAGGCGGGCCTCCGTCCGCCGCGGGTGGTCGGCGGCCGCGCGGCGCAGGCTGTCCGCGTCGGCCTCCGCGACGTCCGGCAGCTCCGACTCCGCGCCTGGCGGCAGCACGATGATCTCCTGGGCGAGCGCGCACCCGATCACCAGATCGGGCCACGCGATCCGGGCCAGCGCGTCGGCGAGGTCGCCCTCGGGCAGTGCTTCCTGTGCCACCGGCGTCAGCGGGTTCGCCCGGTCGAGCTGGCCGGCCAGCTCCGGCTGCTCGTCCAGCAGTGCCGCCGTCGGCACCAGCGCGAACAGCTGCGGCGGCTGGTCCCAGCCGCCCGCGGCCATGAACTCCTCGACCTCGCGAGCGAGAGCGGCCACCCCGGCCTGCTGCGGTTCCATGCGCACATGGTGTCAGGCCGGTCCTCGCGACGACGCCGCGAGTCCGGTTTGGGCGGGTCCCGGGAACTTCCCCGGGCATCCGTAGAGTTAGGGAATCAGGGGGCGCGTGCGCCCCTGTTCAAGTGCTGACGAATGACAGGAGCGTGCACCGTGGCGACTCGGCCCCCGGTGAGCCTGCCGAAGCTGTCCCGGCGGAGCCGGATCCTCCTCATCATCGCCGCGGTGATCGTGCTGGCGCTGCTGCTCGGGGCCCGCTTGCTCGACACGTACGTCGACTGGTTGTGGTTCGGAGAGGTCGGCGCGCGTTCGGTGTTCACGACCCAGGTGGTCACCCGCGTCATCTTGTTCTTCGCGGTCGGGCTGCTCGTCGGCGGCGCGCTCGCGATCAGCCTGATGATCGCCTACCGGACCCGCCCGGTGTTCGTGCCGATCTCCGGCGCCGACGACCCGCTGGCCCGCTACCGGTCCGCGATCGTCGCGCGCATCCGCCTCTTCGGCATCGGGATCCCGGTGCTCACCGGCCTCATCGCCGGCCTGTCCGCCCAGAGCGACTGGCAGGTCGTGCAGCTGTTCCTCAACGGCACCTCGTTCGGCCAGACCGATCCCGAGTTCGGCAACGACGTCGGCTTCTACGCCTTCGATCTGCCCTTCTACAACTGGCTGCTCGGCTGGCTGTTCATCGCCGTCGTCATCTCCTTCTTCGGCGCGCTCATCTCGCACTACGTGTTCGGCGGCATCCGGCTGGCCGGCAAGGGCGGCCAGCTCGCCGGCCCGACCCGCGCGCAGCTCGCCATCACCGTCGGCCTCTTCGTGCTGCTGAAGGCGGCCGAGTACTTCTTCGACCGGTACAACCTGCTGCTGTCCGACCGCGGCGCGCCGCTGTTCATCGGCGCCACCTACACCGACCTGAACGCGGTGCTGCCGGCGAAGCTGATCCTGCTGTGCATCTCGGTGATCTGCGCGATCGCGTTCTTCGCCGGTGCTTTCCTGCGCAACCTGCAGCTGCCGGCGATCGCCCTGGTGCTGCTGATCCTGTCGAGCATCCTCGTCGGCGTCGCGTGGCCCGCGGTCCTCGACCAGTTCTCGGTGAAGCCCAACGCGAACGAGAAGGAAGCGGCGTCGATCCAGCGCAACATGGACGCCACGCGCCGCGCCTTCGGCCTCACCGACGTCCAGTACCAGCCCTACACGGGCAGCGCGTCGGCCACGCCGGACCAGCTCAAGGCCGACGCCGGGACGATGTCGAACATCCGGCTGCTGGACCCGAACATCCTTTCCGACACCTTCACCCAGCGGGTCGGCCGCGAGAACTTCTACGGCTTCCCGGCCAAGCTCGACATCGACCGCTACACAGTCAACGGCGTGACGCAGGACTACATCGTCGCCGCCAAGGAGATCAAGACCGAGGGCCTCACCGGCAACCAGACCAGCTGGATCAACAAGCACCTCGTCTACACCCACGGCAACGGCTTCGTGGCCGCGCCCGCGAACACGATTGACCGCGCGGTCAAGGACGCCAACTCCGACGGCGGCTACCCGATCGCCACCACCAGCGACACGCAGAACCCCGGCGGCGCCGGTTCGCCCGGCCCCGGCCAGCCGGGCATCGAGGTCAAGGAACCCCGCATCTACTACGGCGAGCTGTCCGCCGCGGACTCCGACTACGCCATCGTCGGCGGCACCTCCGGCAACGCGCCCGGCGAGTACGACACCGCCACCGACCGCTACACCTACAAGGGCACCGGCGGCGTCTCGATCGACAACTGGTTCAACCGCCTCGCCTTCGCGGCCGAGTACGGCGAACGGAACATCCTGTTCTCCGACGCCATCGCGGACAACTCGAAGATCATGTACAACCGCGACCCGCGCGAGCGCGTCAGCAAGGTCGCGCCGTGGCTGACCCTCGACGGCGACCCGTACCCCGCGGTCGTGGACGGCAAGATCCAGTGGATCATCGACGGCTACACGACGCTCAACAACTTCCCGTACGCGCAGCAGACGCAGCTCGGCGCGGCCACCAACGACTCGCTCAACGGCGTCGCCCGCCAGGCGAACAGCTCGATCAACTACATCCGCAACTCGGTCAAGGCCACCGTCGACGCCTTCAACGGCACGGTGAACCTGTACTCGATCGACGACAAGGAACCGGTCCTCAACGCGTGGGAGAAGGTGTTCCCCGGGCTCGTGAAGCCGAGCTCCGAGATCTCGCCGGACCTGCGGGCCCACTTCCGCTACCCCGAGGACCTCTTCAAGATCCAGCGTGAGCTGCTGTCGCGCTACCACGTCAGCAACCCGCAGGAGTTCTACTCGCAGCAGGCGTTCTGGAGCGTCCCGCAGGACCCGACGGCCGAAGGCGGCTCCAACCCGGCCGCGGCCGGCGCCGCCAACCAGCCCGGCTACTACGTCCTCGCCGACACCCCGGGCCAGAGCAAACCGACGTTCCAGCTGACCAGTTCGCTCACCGGTCTGCAGCGGCAGTACCTCGCGTCCTGGATGTCGGTCTCCTCCGACGCGAACGACTACGGGAAGATCCGCGTCCTCCAGCTACCCAGCGCGGCCACCGGCGCCACGCAGGTCGACGGTCCGGTCCAGGTCCAGAACCGGTTCCAGAGCGATCCACGGGTGGCGCAGGACCGGACGCTCTTCAACAACCCCAACGTCATCCCGATCTACGGCAACCTGATCACGCTGCCGGTCGCCCAGGGCTTCCTCTACGTGGAACCCGTGTACATCCGGCAGCGCAACCAGAACAGCTATCCACAGCTGGCCCGCGTGCTCGTCTCGTACGGCCCGAAGGTCGGCTACGGCGCGACGCTCCAGGAAGCCCTCGACCAGATCTTCGGCGCCGGCACGGGCGAGGCGACGACCACGCCACCCCAGGCGGGGCAGCCCACGACGCCGACGACACCCACCACTCCCACCACACCGACGACCACGCCACCCAACACCAGCGGCGGCAACACGGCACTCGACAAGGCCGTGACGGACATCCAGTCCGCTCTGGCCAAGCTGCGGGCCGCCCAGCAGTCGGGCAACTTCACCGACCAGGGCGCGGCTCTGGCGGCGCTGGATGCGGCGGCCAAGGAGTACGAAGCGGCCAAGACCGCGGCGCCGGGGACCAGCACCCCGCCGCCGAGTTCGCAGCCGGGAGGGTGACGTCAGTTACCAACGGGGTACCTGCTTTGCACCGCCAGGAAAGGGTGGCGTAAGGTAGGTACTACGACGCGGGGTGGAGCAGCTCGGTAGCTCGCTGGGCTCATAACCCAGAGGTCGCAGGTTCAAATCCTGTCCCCGCTACGGATGTGGGAGGCGTGTGTCGGCGGAAATCGCCGGCCGCGCCTCCTTCGCATTTCCCCCTGGGGGTCGAACCCCCAGACCCCCGCCAAGGGGGCTTCGCCGCCCCTGGACCCCCCTGGCGCTTGGTTGCGTTAGCTTGTCAGCCAGCCTTCTGTTGAGCCTGTTGTGTTGCCACGTAGCCGTCGGGGCGGATCAGGACTCGCGTCAGGTCGGGCCAGGGGAGTTCGGGGACCTTGGCTACGACTACCTCTGTGTGGGGTGGGAATGCCGGGGTTTTCGTCAGCAGGATGAACTTTCCACTGTGGAACGAGTCGCCGGCGAAGCCGTTGCCCAGCTTGAAATGCAGGAGCGCTGGACCTCCGGGATGCCCGCCAGGAGGACTCGGCCCACCCGGTACCTCGCCGCCAGGCGGCTGTCGTCTGGGAACCGCGGGTTCCAGCGGATCTCGTTGATCTCCGCCTCCTCGCCGAACCGTTCGCGCACGGCTGTGCGGACCTCCTCCTCCGGCACCTCGGCCCGGAGGTCGGCCGGGCGGTTCAGCCGGTCGCCGTAGCTGAGGCGGTCCTGGTTCGGCTCGCCCAGGGGGTCGCTCGACGTGACTGGTTCCCCCAGTTCCTTAGCATCGTTCAATTGCCAAGCGCTGGGAGGCCGTCACGCACGGCGCGTGGGCCCTGCGACGGATGACGCCGTCCTATCGCGACGGCGGGAAGGTCTTCGCCGGCACCTACGTCGGGGACGCGGGGGCCTCCTTGCCGACGTCGGCCCCGGTTCGAGGACGGCCCGCAGATGGTCCTCAGTGGAGCACGACAGTGGCTCGGGGTGGAGTAACGCCTGGTCAGCGAGTTCAGGTACCCCGGTGAAAAGCCGGTCGCCACCCCGTGTAATCTATTCAAGTACCACAACGGCGCGGGGTGGAGCAGCTCGGTAGCTCGCTGGGCTCATAACCCAGAGGTCGCAGGTTCAAATCCTGTCCCCGCTACCACGAAGAGGCGCGTTCCCGGAAAATTCGGGAACGCGCCTCTTTTGTCATGTTCGCACGAGTTTCACTGCCGACTTTTCCGTGAAACCGTCGAATCACTGCGGATCCCACGATGTGAACCCCGTTTCCCCGCGGTTGCGGTGCGTGTCCGGAGTCGGCCAAGCGGGGAGAACCGCCCGCCGGACTCACCTGCCTGGCGGCGCCGGGACGGCTCTCGTGCGGCTGGTTGGACCAAAGTGCCGCCCCGGTGGTTGCGCAGCGTATCCGGGGTCCACAGTGGACCTGGTCGCATTGGGCCGAACGAGGGGATCTGTCTAGCCACAATGGACAGATCTGCTGACCACTGTGGACACAGCGGCCGATAAGTGGGAATCTAGGGGACGTGTCCGAATTGAATGCAACAGCCGCCGCCCTGCTCGGTCTGCTCCACGACGGTCCCGCCACCGGCGGGCAGCTCGTCGCGGGAGCGGGTGAGCGATTCGGCGCCTTCTTCAGCGTCACCCGCAGCCAGGTGTACCGGGAGCTCCCGGCGCTGTCCAAAGAAGGTCTCGTCCGGCTCGGCAAGCAGGGCCCGCGCTCCAGCCAGCAGTACCTGATCACCGCCGCCGGCAAGAAGGCCTTCAAGGCCTGGCTGACGTCCGAGGCCGGTCCCGACCACCTGCGCAGCCCGCTCATCCTGCGGCTCGTGCACGCGGCGTCGCTGACCGCGAAGCAGCGCCAGGTGCTGCTCGACTCGGCCCGGACGAGCTACAGCCAGCAGCTCGACGACGCGAAGGCGGCCACCAAGGCGGCCGACGGGCCCTACGAAAAGGCCGTCGCCGAGTTCGCCCAGGCTCAGGCCAAGGCCGCGCTCAAGCTGCTCGACGCCATCCCCGCGGCCTGAGGTTCGCGCGCCCACGACCGGCCCTCGCGACCGGTCGTGGGTTTTGCCGTAACCTTGACAAACGTGAGTGATGAGTTCGACGCGGCACTGAAGGACCTGACCGGCAAGCTGACGCAGATCGAGTCGGTGATGGACCTCGACGCGTTGCGCGCCCAGGTGGCCGACCTGGAAGAGCAGGCATCGAGCCCCACCCTCTGGGACGACCCGGAGGCGGCGCAGAAGGTGACGAGCCAGCTGTCCCACCGGCAGGGTGAGCTGCGCCGGGTCAGTGAGCTGCGCCAGCGGCTCGACGACCTCGGCGTGCTGTACGAGCTCGCCGAGGCCGAGGGTGACGCCGGCAGCATGAGTGAGGCCGAAGGTGAGCTCGCCGACCTCGGCAAGGCCATCGACGGCCTCGAGGTCCGCACCCTGCTCTCGGGCGAGTACGACGACCGCAACGCCGTCGTCACCATCCGCTCCGAGGCCGGCGGCGTCGACGCGGCCGACTTCGCCGAGATGCTGCTCCGCATGTACCTGCGGTGGGCGGAACGCCACGGCTACCCGACCGACGTCTACGACATCTCCTACGCCGAAGAGGCGGGCATCAAGTCGGCGACGTTCAAGGTCACCGCCCCCTACGTCTACGGCACCCTCTCCGTCGAACAGGGCACGCACCGGCTCGTCCGGATTTCGCCGTTCGACAACCAGAGCCGCCGCCAGACGTCGTTCGCGCACGTCGAGGTGCTGCCCGAGGTCGAAGAGGTCGACCACGTCGACATCGCGGAGAAGGACATCCGCGTCGACGTCTACCGGTCGTCCGGCCCGGGTGGACAGAGCGTCAACACGACCGACTCCGCGGTGCGCATCACGCACCTGCCGACCGGCATCGTCGTCTCCTGCCAGAACGAGAAGTCGCAGCTGCAGAACAAGGCGGCCGCGCTCAAGGTCCTCCAGGCCCGGCTGATGCTGCGGAAGAAGGAAGAGGAGCGCGCCGAGATGGACGCGCTCAAGGACGGCGGCTCCAGCTGGGGCAACCAGATGCGCTCCTACGTGCTGCACCCCTACCAGATGGTCAAGGACCTCCGGACCGAGTTCGAGGTCGGCAACCCGTCCGCGGTGCTCGACGGCGACATCGACGGCTTCCTCGACGCCGGCATCCGCTGGCGGAAGCAGTCGGCCGCCGTTTAACGGTGCAGGGGGTGTTCGCGCGACCGCTCACCGTGCGCAAACACCCTTTGCTCCACCCGGGTGGACCGGGCAACCGGGGCTTCACGAGACCGGTGGGTAGTATGCCGAATCGTGATCCGGCTCGAAGAGGTTTCCAAGGTCTACAAGACCTCGACGCGGCCCGCGCTCGAGCGGGTGTCCGTCAACATCGAAAAGGGTGAGTTCGTCTTCCTGATCGGTCCCTCGGGATCGGGGAAGTCGACCTTCCTCCGGCTTCTGCTGCGCGAAGAGACGCCGAGCAAGGGCCGCGTGATGGTGTCGAACTTCGACGTCGTCAAGCTGGCCCGCCGCCGCGTCCCCCGCCTGCGGCAGACCATCGGCTGCGTGTTCCAGGACTTCCGCCTGCTGGCCAACAAGACCGTCGCCGAGAACGTCGCGTTCGCCCTCGAGGTCATCGGCAAGCCCGCCCCGACCATCAAGAAGGTCGTGCCCGAGGTGCTCGAGCTCGTCGGCCTCGACGGCAAGGCCGACCGGCTGCCCAACGAGCTCTCCGGTGGTGAGCAGCAGCGCGTCGCGATCGCGCGCGCGTTCGTCAACCGGCCGCTGGTGCTGCTCGCCGACGAGCCGACCGGGAACCTGGACCCCGACACCAGCCAGGACATCATGCTGCTGCTGGAGCGGATCAACCGCACCGGCACGACCGTGCTGATGGCGACCCACGACCACGGCATCGTGGACTCGATGCGGCGCCGCGTCGTCGAGCTGCAGCTCGGCCGGGTCATCCGCGACGACGCCCGCGGCGTCTACGGCATCGGTCGCTGACCCCGGCACTCCCCGCCCCGCCAACGCCCCCGACCTCAAGGACCAGACCCCGACATGCGCGCCAGTTTCGTCTTCAGCGAGGTCATCACCGGCCTGCGCCGCAACATCACGATGACCATCGCGATGATGCTGACCACGGCCGTGTCGCTCGCCATGCTCGGCGGCGGCCTCCTGGCCGTGCGAACGATCGACAAGATGAAGTCCAACTTCCTCGCCGACGTCGAGGTTTCGGTCTACCTCACCGACGACATCAGCGCGACCGACAAGAACTGCACGCAGTCGCTGTGCCAGTCGCTGCGCACGTCCTTGCAGAGCAACGACGGTGTCGAGTCGGTCGTGTTCGAGAACCGCGACCAGGCCTTCGACCGGTTCAAGAAGATCTTCGAGAGCCAGCCGGAGCTCATCCAGCTGACCGGGCCGGAGTCGCTGCCCGCGTCGCTGCACGTGAAGCTGAAGGACCCGGACCGCAGCGAGTCGATCGTGCAGGAGTACGGCACGAAGCCGGGCGTGCGGAAGGTCGACGACCAGAAGAAGTTCCTGGACCGCGTCTTCAACGCCTTCAACGGTGTCCGGAACATGGCGTTCGGCGCCGCGCTCATCATGGCCATCGCGGCACTGCTGCTGATCGCCAACACGATCCAGGTGTCCGCGTTCACCCGCCGCACCGAGGTCGGCATCATGCGGCTGGTCGGCGCGACGCGGTGGTACACGCAGCTGCCGTTCCTCTTGGAGGCGGTGGTCGCCGGCGCGGTCGGTGCGGTCCTCGGGATCATCATGCTGATCATCACCAAGGCCGGGTTCCTCGACTCGGTGTTCACCGGGGACGTGTTCCCGAAGATCACCATGCTGGAGCTGCTGTTCCCGGTGGCGCCGATCCTGCTCGGGGTGTCCGTGGTGATCTCCGCCATCACCGGCTACGTCACGCTGCGGCTGTACGTCCGGCACTAGTTTTAACCAGCTGCTCGTCGTTTCGAGAATCACGTAGAGTGGTCGTATGCCCAAGGAACGTGGCCAGAAGGTGATCGTGTCGAACCGCAAGGCGCGGCACGATTACTCCATCCTCGACACCTACGAGTGCGGTCTCGTGCTCGTCGGCACCGAGGTGAAGAGCCTGCGCGAGGGCAAGGCGTCCCTGGCGGACGCGTTCGCGACGGTCGACGACGGCGAAGTGTGGCTGCGCAACGTGCACATCCCGGAGTACACGCAGGGCACGTGGACCAACCACATGCCGCGGCGGACCCGGAAGCTGCTGCTGCACCGGCGTGAGATCGAGAAGCTCATCGGCAAGACCAAGGAGAGCGGGCTCTCCCTGGTCCCGCTGTCGATGTACTTCAAGGACGGCAAGGTCAAGGTCGAGATCGCGCTGGCCCAGGGCAAGAAGGCCTACGACAAGCGGCAGACGCTCGCCAAGCGCGACGCGGACCGCGACATCAGGAAGGCCATGGGCCGCGCGCTGAAGGGCCGGTTCACGGAGTGACGGCCGGCCCGGCGGATGACGGTGATGTTGCTCGGTGGACGGCGTCGCTGGGCCTGCCGGGCCTGGTCGACCTGCACGTCCACTTCCTGCCGAAACCGGTGATGGACAAGGTCTGGGCGTACTTCGACCGGGCCTCGACGCACTACGGCACCGACTGGCCGGTGCACTACCGGACGTCCGAAGAGGAGCGGCTGGACACCCTGCGCTCGCTGGGTGTCCGCCGCTTCGCGCCGCTCGTCTACCCGCACAAGCCGGGCATGGCGCAGTGGCTGACCGAGTGGGCGCTCGAGTTCGCGGCGCGGGTTCCGGAGGCGGTGCCGACCGGGACGTTCTACCCCGAGCCCGGCGCCGGGTCCGCTGTGGACGGTGCGTTGCGCGCCGGCGCCCGGGTGTTCAAGGCGCACGTGCAGGTGGGCGCGTACGACCCGCGTGACGAGCTGCTGAACCCGGTGTGGGGTGCGCTGGCCGACGCGGGCGTCCCCGTCGTCGTCCACTGTGGACACGGTCCGTTGCGGGGCGACTTCACCGGGTTGTCGGTCTTCGAAGAGGTCCTGGCGCGGTACCCGAAGCTGACGGCGGTGCTCGCGCACGCGGCGATGCCCGAGTTCGGGACGGCGTTCGACCTGCTGGCGAAGTACCCGCGCGTGCACCTGGACACGACGATGGTCGGGGTCCCGTTCGCCGAGCGGATGTCGCCGTTGCCGCCGGACTGGACCGCGCGGCTGGCGGACGTCGCCGACCGCGTCGTGCTCGGCACCGACTTCCCGAACATCCCGTACTCCTACGCGACGCAGCTGCAGGCGATCGCCGGCTGGGCAGCCGACGATCGCCTGGGGGAGCCCTTCCTGCGGGCCGTCCTGCACGACACCCCGCTGCGGCTGCTCACCGCCTGACGGCGGTCCGTTCGCTCACGGCGACCGCGCGGCCCAGCAGGTCGATCACCGGAACCTGCTTGCCCGCCAGGAGGAACCCGGCGACCGCGAGGACCAGCCACGGCACCGGGCCGTGCGCGATCCCGTCCGAGAGCGGCGCGAACCCGTGCGCGGCCAGGCCGAGCAGACCACCGGAGATCATCAGCCCGGCGACGACCAGCTGCGGTACCCGCGCGGTGATCGCGGCGGTGTCGCGCTGCATCTCGAAGTGCGAGAACAGCCGCAGCAGGCCCAGCAGCACCAGCCCGCACACCGCGAACCACGCGGGTGCCATGACGAGCCAGAGCAGCGTGCCCGGCTCGGGCGTCTCGTAGCCGAGGCCGTAGACCGTCACGCCCGCCACCACGATCAGCGCCGGCATGTGCCAGAGGTAGACGCTCATGAACCGCGCGCCGAGCCAGCCGAGCGCGTGCCCGACGCCGGGACGTTCGGCGAGCGCGTTGAGCTGCGGGCGGAAGGCGAGCAGCAGGCCGATCTGGCCCACGGCGAGGAAGGCGAGCAGCACGGTCGGCGGGCTCATGTTCGACACGGGCGCGCCCGGCATGCCGATCATGCTGGCCGGGTACGGGCCGAAGGCGACCAGCGCCGCGGTGATACCGAAGCCGGCGGCCGACAAGCCGAGCGCCGCGCGGCGGGTGAGCGAACCGAGCCGGCCTTCGACGTAGTGGAAGCCGAGCTGGTGGACGGCGACCCAGACGAAGATCGCGTTGGCGTACCCGACGTAGCCGAGGTCGTTGAAGCGCGCGACGTCGACGAGGACACCGGCGACCCCCATGACCAGCGGAACCTTCAGGCCCCAGCGCCGGTGCGCCGCGACCATCAGCGGCGTGAGGAGCACGACCAGGACGTAGACCGCGAGGAACCACAGCAGCTGCGCGGCGATCGCACTGGCGACCTGCACCGGCTGCGGCGGGATGCCGAGGCCGCGCAGGAAGTCCGGCATGACGAGCCAGACGGCCATCAGCGGCAGCACCGGCAGCATCAGCCGCTTGAGCCGCGCGCCGAGCCACTCGCGCGTCGACTTCGCGCGGCGGTAGGAGATCAGGTTGGCCGCGCCGCCGGCGAAGAAGACCAACGGCATGACCTGCGACAGCCAGGTGACCACCCACCAGCCGGGTGTCGCGAGCGCGTTGCCGGTGGCGAGGGTGCCGCCGGAGTAGGAGAGCACCGGCATGACCCAGTGCTGGGCGATGACGGCGAGGATGGCCCCCGCCCGGACGACGTCGAGAAACCTGTCCCGGCCGCCCCGTGCGACCCCCTGGCTTGTCTGCATGCGCTAAGCCTGGCCGGTTCGACCTGCGGGAACAGCGGTGCTGACCGGCGTCTTCGGGGTGCTGTTCACCCCCGGTCGATGCGGGGGTTCTCCCTACCTCAGGCCGTCGGGCTCGGGTTCGTGCTGCGTCGCTGTGACGCGGTACTCCCAGCCGTGCTCGGTGAGGCCGAGCTCGTAGCGGGTTTCGATCTTCGGGCCGCCGTGCAGGTGGATGTGCCGGATGACGGTGCCGGGCACGGGTTCGGCGTCCCCGAGCTCCTGGACGCGGCCGTCGAGCGGGCCGCCGAAGAAGCGGACGCAGCGTGACTCGTCGGGCATCTGCGGGCTCCTCTCCGGCGGGTCCGCTCATGGTAAGTGAGCGGTGTGGGGGGTGCCGCCCGCGGAACGGGTGACCCTATGTCCACTTTACGGGACTTTTGGTCACCGTCCGTCGGATCAGCGGCCCAGATAGGTCAGCACCGCCCGCACCCGCCGGTGTTCCTCCGCGCTCGCCTCGAGGCCGAGCTTCGAGAAGATGTTGCCGATGTGCTTCTCCACCGCGCCGTGCGAGACCACCAGGGAGTTCGCGATCGCCGTGTTCGACAGGCCCTGGGCCATCAGCCCCAGCACCTCGGACTCGCGGGCGGTCAACGCGTCCAGGGGGTTGCGGCGGCCGCGGGCCATCAGCTGGGCGATCACGTCCGGGTCGATCGCCGTGCCGCCGTTGGCCACGCGGCGGACCGCGTCCAGGAACTCGTCGACGTCCGCCACCCGCTCCTTCAACAGGTAGCCGACCCCGCCGGCGCCGCCCGACAGCAGCTCCACCGCATAGGACTCCTCGACGTACTGCGAGAGCACCAGCACCGGCAGCCCCGGGATTTCCTTGCGCGCCGCCAGGGCCGCGCGCAAGCCCTCGTCGGTGAACGTCGGGGGCATGCGGACGTCGACGATCGCCAGGTCAGGACGATGTTCCTTCAGCGCGCCGAGCAGGTCGTCGCCGTTGTCGACGGCCGCGACCGTCTCGATGCCCTCGTCGGCGAGCAGGCGGGTCACCCCGGCCCGCAGCAGCACGGCGTCTTCGGCGATGACTACCCGCATCCGGCCCCCAAGCTCGTGGATGAACGGGGTCCAGCCTATTCACCACTGGCAAGGGAGGTCGGCCCGGATCACGGTCGGCCCGCCGGCCGGGCTGACGACCGTGATCACGCCGTCGATCGTCGCGGCGCGGTCGGCCAGCCCCGCCAGCCCGCCGCCGGGACGCACCTCGGCGCCGCCGTGACCGTTGTCGGTGATCTCGACGACGACGTGGTCGTCGGTCCGCCACACCTTCACTTCCGCTTCGGACGCTCCGGAGTGCTTCGCGATGTTCGTCAGCGTCTCGCCGACGATGAAGTACGCCGTCGTCTCCACCGCGGCCGGCGGCCGCGGATCCACAGTCACCGTCACATCCACCGGGATCGGTGACTTCGCCGCCTGCGCCGACAACGCCGCGTCCAGCCCGCGGTCGCCCAGCACCGCCGGGTAGATGCCGCGCGCCAGGTCCCGCAGCTCCGACACGGCCAGCTTCGCGTCCGAGTGCGCCTCGTCGATCAGCTCCCGCACCAGGTTCGGATCCTGGTCGAACTTCGACTTCGCCCGCCCGAGGCTCATCGCGACCGCGACCAGCCGCTGCTGCGCGCCGTCGTGGAGGTCACGCTCGATGCGGCGCCGCTCGGCTTCGGCCGCGTCGACGCCCCTCGCCCGCGAAGCCTGCAGCCGTTCGGCCTTCTGCTCCAGCCGCGATGTGCGGTCCGGCCCCAGCAACGCGAGACCCAGCTCACCGTGGAGCCAGCCCACCCACGGCGTCACCCAGATCGCCATCGGCAGCAGCACGATCGACGCGATCGCGATCCCCAGCTCCGCACACGCCAGCGGGAACGCCGCCATCAGGTACGCCAGGTCACGCCACGTCGTCGGATCGCTCAGCCGCACCATCCAGCGCCGCAGCAGCGGCAGGCCCTCCTGCGAACGCCGCTCCACCGGCGGCAACGGCACCCGCAGCATCGACCCCAGCCAGGCCCGCTCCCGATCCGCCGACCACCGGATGAAGCTCGTCGTCGCCAGCAGGATCGGGAACCCGACCCACACCACCGCCGTCCCGACCCCCACCGCGATCCCGACCACGATCAACACGAACTGCAGGATCCGGAAGAAGAAGCTCACGATCATGTACACGATCGTGCGAGCCGGGTTCGGCCGCGGGTGCTCCAGCTGTCGCGCCTCGGTCATCCCGCCACCAGGTTCTTCTCTTCCGCGTCTTCCCACCAGCGCTCCATCCGACGACGCTGGGCCACGGTCGTCCCCAGCAGCGCGTTCGCCAGCCGCGCGTGCACCCCCGCCAGCGCCTTGGTCAGCGCCACCGACAACGCGATGAACAACACCCCCAGCGCTGCCCACGGTAGCGCTTCCACCGTCGAATCCACGGCCAGCCACCGTACGTCGTACGACGGGAAGTAGTACGCGCCGTCCGGCAGCCACCGGAAGTAGATCGGCAGCCCGGCCAGCGCCAAGCTCGTCGACCAGAACGTCGTCACCAGCACGAATTCGATGACACCCAGCGGGAAGAGGAGGAAGAAGTAGGTCAGGTCCCGCCACGTCGACGGGTCCTTCAGCCGCCCCTTCCACCGGTTCTTCTGCCCCTCGGCCGGCAACGGCAGATACGGAAGATCGATGTACCGGTCCAACAGGGCGTAAACCCGCGCACGCTCCAGGCGGGCGGCCCCCCGCACCGCCAAAACCAAGAGCGCGAGCAGGCCCACACCCACCCACACCACCGCGGTCCCCAGCCCGGCCGCCGCGAACGACGTCAGCAGCGTGAACGCCACAATTCCCATCGGCAAGTTCATCAGCAGGAACACCACCGACCCACCGAACGGCGGATCCCGCCTCTCGCTACCCATGACCAGGCTCCCTTCATCCCACGATGGTTCCCAGCCTCGCGGTTCGAGCGCCCGGCCGACATGGTGCGCGCGGGCATCCCCGCAGTAGGGCTGGCCCTACCCACCTGGGACTAAAGAGCTGGCGCGACGCGTTATGATGTACAGGTTGTGTCCCACCAAGGGGGTGAACGGTTTCGACTTTGGACGTTGATTCAGGAGAAGCGTGCCGGTGCAGGCGAGAGACCACCGTTAAGCGTCATCGCAACCAAATAAGCGCCGACTCCAGTCAGCGCGAGTACGCCCTCGCCGCCTGAGCGAGTGCGTCTCTGTCGGCCCGGGTTCGCCTCCGGCCCGGGTACCGGCATCAGCTAGGAGGCTCAGCGACTGTCCCGGCCACGGGGAACAGTCGTGAAGCAAACAGTGGCTGGGCTCGTCACCTCGGCTTGTTCGCGTGACTGAGGGAGCCAAGCAGAGACGTAGCGGACTGCGCACGGAGAAGCCCTGTTGATACGCCAGAGGACCCGGGTTCAATTCCCGGCACCTCCACCTTCGAGAAGGCCCTCGCTCCTTCGGAGCTTGGGCCTTCTCTTCGGTTTCGTCCATGTCCTCTGGGGGTCGAACCCCCAGACCCCCGCCAGGCAGGCTTCGCCCCCTGGACCCCCTCCCCGGGGGCTTCGCCCCGGGACCCTGCTTTTCGGGCTTCGCCCTCTTTCCGGGGGCTTCGCCCCCTGGACCCCGCCTTTGGGGCTTCGCCCCTTGCCCCCGTCCCCCGGGGCTTCGCCCGGGCCCTGCCTTTCGGGCTGCGCCCTCTCTTCGGGGGCTTCGCCCCTCGCCCCCTTTCGGCTCCGGCTGGCGCCTCGCCACAGCCCGCGCCGCTGCTTTTTGCGTGCCCGTAGGCAAGTGGACGCGCGTACACGCACCGACGCGGACCCAGACTCCCCCGCACCCCGATCCGAAGCCAGAACACGGCCGGCAGTGCCGGGTCAAGGCACGCTTTCCCGCCTTGACGCGGTGCTGTCGGCCGTAGTCACAATCAGGGCTTCGGGGTGCCGGAAGGGCTACGGGACCCGCCAGGTGCGCGAGCCGACGGTCCGGGTACGCAAGCCGACCGTCTGGGTACGCGAGCCGACCCGCCAGGTGCGCGAGTCGACGGTCTGGGTGCGAGAGCCGACCGTCTGGGTGCGCGAGCCGACTCACCAGATACGCGAGCCGACGGTCTGGGTACGCGACTCGACCCGCCAGGTACGCAAGCGGCCCGCCGGGGTACGCGAGCCGACCCGCCAGGTACGCGAGCCGACCGCTGGGATACGCGAGCCGACGGTCTGGGTGCGCGGGTCGGCCCGCCGGGGTACGCGAGCCGACCCGCCAGGTACGCGAGCCGACCGCCGGGATACGCGAGCCGACCGCCGGGGTACGCGAGCCGACCATCCACCCTCGCCGCCCCACCTCCCGCATGCCCCCGGCCAGCAGCGCCGGCTACCGCTCCAGCCCCCTCCCTCCCTCCCTCCGAACTCGGCCCGGCCCCATAACCAACTATCCGTCTACCTGCTACTCCATCCCTTTAGCCCACCCGAGCGGACAGCCCCTAACCCACGCCACACGCCGTGTTCAGGGGCTTGTGATGGGGCCCACTTGTGGGTGAAGTTTTTGTGAGTGTCATGCTTAGGACCCGACCATGGCTCCGCACCCGTGGAGTCGGAAGTAGGTGGCCAGATGACCTGGGCCCGTTCCAACGGCAGCTCGACCGCCAATGATGAAGACAGCCGGATGGGCGTTATCCGGGCCGAGGAGGCCGTGAGGCTCGCCGAACAGAACGATCGGGCCGTCATCACCGTGGCCGGGCACTCCTCCAACGTCACTGACTGCACCGAGCTTCTTGCCATGCTCGGGCTCGATGCCGGGCGACGGCACAAGATCGCCTGATCACACCAGGTCCGCTACGTGGACCACCTTGTTACGACCCGTGGCCTTCGCGTGGTACAGCGCCGTATCCGCCGCGTCCAACAGACGCTGCAGGGAGGTCCCTGCCTTCGGGTAGACCGCCATGCCGATCGAGGTCGACAGGCCCGTTATCGACAGCTGGCCCGCCGGGACCGTCAGGGCCGCGATGGCCCGGCGGATGCGCTCTGCCACCGCTCCGATGTCCGGGTGGGCGATGCCCGGCAGCAGCACCACGAACTCTTCGCCGCCGAAGCGTCCTACCGCGTCGCCGCGGCCGCGGACCGCTGAGATGATCGCCTCCGCCACCGCTCGCAACACCGCGTCGCCCGCCAGGTGGCCGTAGGTGTCGTTGACCTGCTTGAAGTGGTCGAGGTCCAGCATCAGCAAGCCGAACGTCGAGTGCTGGCGCGCGGCCGCAGCCAGGGTGCGCTCCGCCAGCGCGTGCCAGCCGCTCGTGTTGTACAACCCCGTCTTCTCGTCGCGGTGGGCCGCCACCTCCAGCTGCTTCACCAGCACCGTCCGGTGCAACAGCAGCAACGGCGGGAGCACCAGCACCACCAGACCCGGCAGCATCGCCAGCGTCACCGCGTTCAGCGCGCCCAGGCAGAGCGTCGCCACCTCCAGGCCGTTGTCCGACCACGTGCCGAACAACGCCTCCGGTGTGCGGCCGACCTCGCGGCGAGCCGGGAGCACCAGCAGGGCGTTGACCACGAAGAACGTCGCTCCGGCCGCCGCGATCGCGAACGTTCCGGCCCAGCCGTGCGTGAACGCCGAGCGCACGTCCGGCGCGCCTGAGAGCCGCAGGACGGCCTGGGCCGCGTAGCACGAGAGCAGGATGATGGCCGCGTTGCTGACCGTCCTCGACACCGGCACCCGCTGCAGGCGGTACCAGCTGCGGATCGCCAGGTGCGCGTACAACCCGCAGACCAGCACCGCCAGCAGCACCGGCGGCAGCAGCAGGACGCCGGCGAACGTCCACACCGACGTCATGTTGATGTGCGGCGTCCCCGACACCCGGCGGCGGATGCGCTCGACCCGGCGGCCCGTCTCCGACTGGACCACGCCCAGCACCAGCAGCACCACCAGGATCAGCAGCGTCCGGCGGTCGACGGCGACCGGGAACGGGCGCAAGGTGAGGACCACCGCCACCGCTTCGCTCAGCAGGCAGTAGACGACCACCCTCGGACCCTGACGCCACAGCGCCCAGCCCCGTGGAGCCACGAGGACGTCACGAAAGCGGGATATACCGCGCGGGGCTCCGGCGCCGGTCTGCATACTCATGGTGTCCGGCCGGTGACGGAGCCGGTCCGGCCCGAAGAGCCGAAGGGAGGCGCGCCATGTGCGGACGCGACAACTGAGGTCATGGTCCCTCCAGCCCGACCCGGCGCCACGCCCTCGCGATCGGCACGGCCACCGCGGCACCCGCCGCCCCGGCCGCGGCGATGGTGTGCGCCGGGCCCAGCACGTCGGCCAGCGCGCCCGCCGCGGCCGCACCGACGCCCTGCACGGTGATCAGCCCCGCCGAGTTCACGCCGGCGCACTGCGCGCGGTGCTCGTCCGGCACCCGCCGCATGAACGACACCGTGCCCTGGATGTTGTAGCCCGTGGCCAGCAGCCCGGACGCCGCCAGCAGCACCACCGACGGCACCAGACCCGGCCGGAAGACGAACACGACCAGCGGTAACCCCGCGGCGATCCCGAGCCAGCCCAGCACACGGACCTGCGCGCGTTCCGGGACCCACTTGCCGAACACGACACCGCCGAGCACGCTGCCCGCCGGGTCCGCTGCCATGAGCAGCCCCACCAGTGCCGCGCCCGCCCCGATCCCGGCCGCGTACGGCGCGGCCAGCGCCTCCGGCACGACGTAGAACCCGGCCAGCCAGTTCAGCGCCACCAGCGTCCGCAACGCCGGGTCACGCCAGATCAGCCGGATCCCCGCCGAGGTCGTCGAGAGCCAGGCCGGCCGGACCGCCTGCGCGACCGCCGCGCGCCGTCGTACGCCAGTGACCAGGAAGATTGCCGAGAGCAGGAACGTCACCGCGTCCAGCGCCAGGGCCGCGGACGGCGCGAGCGCGGCGATCAGCAGCCCGCCCCCGGCGAACCCGGCCAGCTGCGCGCCCTGGATCGTCACGTTCCGCAGGGCCATCCCGACCAGGTAGCGCTCGCCTTCGAGCACCGAGGGCAGCAGCGCCTGCTGCGCCGCCTTGAACGGCCCGCCGAGCGCCGTCATCACCGCGACCAGCACGCACAGCACCCACAGCGGGACACCGGGGATCGCGATGACGCCGACCAGCGCGGCCCGGGCCAGATCGGCCACGACCATGACGTCCCGGCGCGGCCACCGATCGCCCGCCCCGGCGAGCAGGATCCCGCCGAGCAGCGACGGCACGTAGGTCAGGGCGTAGGTGAGGCCGGTCAGCGCCGCCGAGCTGGTGCGCTGGTAGACGAGGACCGCGAGCGCGACGCGGGCGAGCTGGTCACCGCAGACGGACAGCAGCTCGGCGAACCACATCGCCCGGAACTCGGCGACGCCGAGGACCGCGCCGAACCCCACCCTCGTCGACCGTGCGTCATCCATCGCCGGTGCCCCTCAAGACCGCTGTTCAGCCACGGTAATAACCCAGCGGAGTGGAATCGAGCCGTTCGGTGACAGTTGCCCCGATCGCAGCAGCGCGTCAGCCCGGGTGGCCGCCGATGCGGCTGGTCAGCTCGGCCGCCGTCGCGGCTACTTCGGCTGCCAGGTCCGGCCACGTCTCCGGGCACGGTTCCGCCGTGCAGTGGTGGCGCAAGGTCACGCTGATCGCCGCCAGGGGGCGGGCGCCGTGGTCGAAGACCGGGGCTGCCACCGAGGCGAACCCCTGCGTGACGTGGCCGTCCTCGACCGACCAGCCGAGGCGGCGCTCCGCCGTCAACGTCCGGCGCAGCTCGGCCAGGGTGCGCGGCCCGCGGCCGGTGCGGAGCACGAACGCCGACGCCGACGGGAACAACGCCCGGACGTGCGGTGCCGGCAGGTGGCGCAGGATCGCGCGGCCGGACGCCGTCAGCTGGGCCGGCAGCCGGACGCCGACCTCGGTCACCAGCGTCTCCGGGCGGGCCGGGCGCTCCTTGATCAGGTACAGGGACTCGTTGCCGTGCAAGACACCCAGGTGCGCGGTGTGGCCGGCGCGGTCGACGAGCTTGCGCAGCAACGGCCCGGCCAGGCGTTCCAGAGGGTCGTGGCGCAGGTACGCCGAGCCGAGTTCGAACGCGGCGATGCCCAGTCCGTAGCGGCGTTCCGCGGGCAGGTGCACGACGAAACCGGCCGCTTCGAGCTCGCTGAGCAGGTGATAGGTCGTCGAGCGGGGGAGCCCTGCTTCGCGCGCGATCGCCGACGCGGTCACCGGGCCTGGACGGGTCGCCAGCAGGCGCAGCACCGCCAAGCCGCGGCGCAGCGCCGGAACCTCGCTGCTCTCGCCCACGGCTCACCTCCTCAAGCGCCCCAAGGCGGCCTTGGTTGCGTCTCACGCACCGAAGGCCGCCTTGGGTGCGTCTGACGCACCGAAGGCCACATTGGGGCGCTCGGGGCCAGGGTAGCTCCGGAGTCTGGGATATCAGACAGAACCACTCGGTGGGGCACTCCACCAGCGGTTCCGAAGGGGTGCAATGAGCCCATGCCGGAAAAAGTGCTCCTGGGCCCGGAACCGCTGACCGCCGCCCAGGTCGTCGACGTCGTCCGCGGCCACGCGCCCGTCGGGCTCACGGACGCGGCCGAGAAGAACCTCGCCGCCACCCGCCAGCACATCGAGAACCTCGCCCACGCCGTCACGCCCACCTACGGCGTCTCGACCGGCTTCGGCGCGCTCGCCACCCGTCACATCCCCGTCGAAAGCCGGACCGCGCTGCAGCGCAGCCTGATCCGCTCGCACGCCGCCGGGGCCGGGCCCGCCGTCGAAACCGAGGTCGTGCGCGGCCTGATGCTGCTGCGCCTGCGGACCCTCGCCAGCGGCTACACCGGCGTCCGCCCGGGCACCGCGCAAACGCTTGCGGCCCTGCTCAACGCCGGCATCACCCCGATCGTCCACGAGTTCGGCTCCCTCGGCTGCTCCGGTGACCTCGCGCCCCTCGCCGCCGTCGCGCTCGCGATGATGGGTGAAGGCGAAGTCGTCCACAACGGCGTCACCAAACCGGCCGAAGAAGCGCTGAAGCAAGCCGGCATCGAGCCGGTCGTCCTCGCCGAGAAGGAGGGCCTCGCCCTCACCAACGGCACCGACGGCATGCTCGGCATGCTCCTGCTCGCCGCCGCCGACCTGCACCGGCTGTTCGACATCGCGGACCTCACCGCCGCGATGAGCGTCGAGGCGCTGCTCGGCACCGATCGCGCCTTCGCCGCTGACCTCCAGGCGCTGCGCCCGCACCCCGGCCAGGCAAAATCCGCCGCGAGGATGTGGCAGGCGCTGCAGGGCTCGAAGATCGTCGAGAGCCACCGCGGCCCGGACTGCAACCGCGTCCAGGACGCCTACTCGCTCCGCTGCGCCCCGCAGGTCCACGGCGCCGCACGCGACAGCCTCGCGCACGCCGAGCTCGTCGGCGACCGCGAGCTGATGTCCGCTGTGGACAATCCCGTCGTCCTCGCCGACGGCCGCGTCGAGTCCAACGGCAACTTCCACGGCGCGCCCGTCGCGTACGTGCTGGACTTCCTGGCCATCCCGGTCGCCGACGTCGCCAGCATCGCTGAGCGCCGCACCGACCGGATGCTCGACAAGGCGCGCTCCCACGGCCTGCCGCCGTTCCTCGCCGACGACCCCGGTGTCGACTCCGGCCACATGATCGCGCAGTACACGCAGGCCGCGATCGTCAGCGAGCTCAAGCGGCTCGCCGTGCCCGCGTCCGTCGACTCGATCCCGAGCAGCGCCATGCAGGAGGACCACGTCTCCATGGGCTGGTCGGCCGCGCGGAAGCTGCGCAAGGCCGTCGACGGCCTGACCACCGTCCTGGCCATCGAGCTGCTGACGGCGGCCCGCGCGCTGGACTTCCGGGCGCCGCTCGAGCCGTCTCCGGTCACCGGCCGCGTCCGGGACCTGCTCCGCACGAAGGTCGCGGGCCCCGGCCCCGACCGGCACCTGGCGCCCGAGATCGCGGCCGCCGAAGAACTCGTCCGCTCCGGCGCCGTCCTCGACGCCGCCCGCCTGGAGGTCTGAGAATGTCCCGCGTAGTCCGTGCCGCCCGCGGCACCCAGCTCACCGCCAAGTCGTGGCAGACCGAAGCCGCGCTGCGGATGTTCCACAACAACCTCGACCCCGACGTCGCCGAGCGGCCCGAGGACCTCGTCGTCTACGGCGGCACCGGCAAGGCCGCCCGCAACTGGGCCAGCTTCGACGCCATCACCCGCGAACTGACCACTTTGGACGTCGACGAGACGCTGCTCGTGCAGTCCGGCAAGCCGGTCGGCGTGTTCCGCACGCACGAATGGGCGCCGCGCGTGCTCATCGCCAACTCGAACCTGGTCGGCGACTGGGCGACCTGGCCGGAGTTCCGCCGCCTCGAGCAGCAGGGCCTGACCATGTACGGCCAGATGACCGCGGGTTCGTGGATCTACATCGGCACCCAGGGCATCCTCCAGGGCACGTACGAAACGTTCGCCGCGGTCGCGAAGAAGAAGTTCGGCGGGTCCCTGAAGGGCACGCTCACCGTGACCGCCGGCCTCGGCGGCATGGGCGGCGCGCAGCCCCTCGCCGTCACCATGAACGACGGCGTCGCCCTGGTCATCGAGTGCGACCCGCAGCGCGCGCACCGCCGCGTCGAGACGCGCTACCTCGACGAGGTCGCGGACAACCTCGACGACGCGATCGCCCGCGTCACCAAGGCCAAGCAGGAGAAGCGGCCGCTGTCCGTGGGTGTCGTCGGCAATGCCGCCGAGGTGCTGCCGGAACTGCTGCGCCGCGACGTCGAGGTCGACATCGTCACCGACCAGACGTCCGCGCACGACCCGCTTTCGTACCTGCCCAAGGGCGTCAGCGTCGAGGACTGGCACGACTACGCGGCCAAGAAGCCCGACGAGTTCACCGACCGCTCGCGCGAGTCGATGGCCGACCACGTCGACGCCATGCTCGGCTTCCTCGACAAGGGCGCCGAGGTCTTCGACTACGGCAACTCCCTGCGGGGCGAGGCGAAGCTCGGCGGCTGCGAGCGCGCGTTCGACTTCCCCGGCTTCGTGCCCGCCTACATCCGGCCGCTCTTCTGCGAGGGCAACGGCCCGTTCCGCTGGGCCGCGCTCTCGGGCGACCCCGAGGACATCGCCGCGACCGACCGCGCGATGCTGGAATTGTTCCCCGAGAACGAATCCCTCGCCCGCTGGATCAAGCTCGCCGGCGAGCGCGTGGCCTTCCAGGGACTGCCGGCCCGGATCTGCTGGCTCGGCTACGGCGAACGCCACCTGGCCGGGCTGCGGTTCAACGAGATGGTCGCCAGCGGCGAGCTGAAGGCGCCGGTCGTCATCGGGCGCGACCACCTCGACTCCGGCAGCGTCGCCTCGCCGTACCGCGAAACCGAGGGAATGGCCGACGGCTCCGACGCGATCGCCGACTGGCCGCTGCTCAACGCCCTGGTCAACACGTCTTCGGGTGCGAGCTGGGTGTCGATCCACCACGGCGGCGGCGTCGGCATGGGCCGGTCCATCCACGCCGGGCAGGTCAGCGTCGCCGACGGGACGCCGCTGGCCGCGCAGAAGCTGGAGCGCGTGCTGACCAACGACCCCGGCATGGGCGTCATCCGGCACGTCGACGCCGGCTACGACCGCGCGGCCGAAGTCGCCGACGAGCGCGGGGTGCGCGTGCCGATGCGAGACAACGCGTGAGTGCTTCCGGTTTCCTCGCCGAGATCGGCGACGTCGGACGCGACCCGAAGCGCGGCGGCTACTCGCGGCACGCGTTCGACGGGCCGGAACAGGACCTGCGCGCGTGGTTCGTCGAGCGCGCGCTGGGCCTCGAACTCGACGTCGAGACCGACCGCAACGGCAACATCTGGGCCTGGTGGGGCCCGCCGGGGCGGGGCGCCGTCGTCACCGGCAGCCACCTCGATTCGGTGCCCGGCGGGGGCGCGTTCGACGGCCCGCTCGGGGTCGCGAGCGCACTCGCCGCCGTGGAATCCTTGCGAGCCAAGGGGTTCCGGCCGCGCAAGCCGCTCGCCGTCGTGGTGTTCGCCGAGGAGGAGGGCGGCCGCTTCGGTGTCCCGTGCCTCGGCTCGCGGCTGCTCACCGGCACGATCGACGTCGACAAGGCGCGCGGCCTGCGGGACGCCGACGGGGTCACGTTCGCCGAGGCGGCCGCGAAGGCCGGCTTCGATCCCGCTCGAATGGGACCGGACCCGGAGCGGCTCGACCGGATCGGCCGGTTCGTCGAACTGCACGTCGAGCAGGGGCGCGGGCTGATCGACCTCGGTGCGCCGGTCGCCGTCGGGAGCACGGTGATCGCGCACGGCCGGTGGCGGTTCTCCTTCGCGGGACAGGGCAACCACGCCGGCGCGACGCTGCTGGCCGACCGTGCCGACCCGATGCTGCCCGCCGCCGCGACCGTCACCGCCGTCCGGCGGCTCGCCTCGGGTGTGCCGGACGCGCGGGCGACCGTCGGCCGGCTCGTGCCGACACCCGGTGGGACCAACGTCATCGCGTCCACTGTGGACCTGTGGCTGGACGCGCGGGTGCCCGGCCAAGGCACGCCGGGGCTGGTCGCCGAGATCAGCCGGGCGGCATCGGACGCGGCGGAGGAGGAAGGCTGCCGGGTCGAAGTGACGCGCGAGTCCTATTCCGGCGATGTCGTCTTCGACGACGCCCTTCGGCATGACCTCGGCGGCTGGCTCGGCGGGCCGCCGGAGCTGCCGACCGGCGCCGGCCACGACGCAGCCATCCTGGCGGGGTTCGTCCCGGCCGGGATGCTCTACGTGCGCAACCCGACCGGGATCAGCCACTCGCCGGAGGAGTTCGCCGAGGCCGGCGACGTCGAAGCTGGTGCCGCGGCGCTGGCCACCGTGCTGGAGCGGCTGTCGCGATGACGCTCAACCCGCGGGGGCGCCCCCCGTTTCCAGCCTATCGCTCGGCACCGACAGTTTTCTGGTGCGAACAGGCCTGGCTGCCCGGCGGGATCGCCCGCGGAGTGCGGATCGAGGTCTCGGACGGGCGGATCGCCGCTGTCGTGCCGGACTCGCCACGCGCCGGAAACGTCCTGAGTGGACTGACTTTGCCCGGGTTCGCGAACGGTCACTCGCACGCGTTCCACCGGGCGTTGCGCGGCCGGACGCATCACGAGCGCGGCACCTTCTGGACGTGGCGCGAGCGGATGTACTCGCTGGCCGCGCGGCTCGACCCCGACACGTACTACCGCTTGGCACGCGGGGTCTACGCCGAGATGGTGCTCGGCGGGTACACGAGTGTCGGCGAGTTCCACTACCTGCACCACGCCCCCGGCGGGAAGCCGTACGCCGACCCGAACGCGATGGGGGAGGCGCTGCGCCAGGCCGCGGCGGACGCCGGGATCCGGCTGACGCTCCTGGACACGTGTTACCTCGCGGGCGGCATTGGCGTCGAGCCGGACGAGGTCCAGCGGCGGTTTTCCGACGGCTCGGCCGACGCGTGGGCTTCGCGCGTGGCCGCGCTCGAGGAAGATGGCCTGTTCCGGGTCGGCGGCGCGATCCACTCCGTGCGCGCTGTCCCCGAAGACGAACTGTCCGAAGTGGACAACGCCGTGCCGGAAACCCGGCCGCTGCACATCCACCTGTCCGAGCAGCGAGCCGAGAACGAGCAGTGCGAAGCGGCCACCGGGTGGACCCCGACCGGGCTGCTGTGGGACAACGGCGTACTCGGCGAACGGCTCACCGTCGTCCACGCGACCCACCTCACCGACCGGGACGTGCGGTGGCTCGGCGAGTTCCGGGTCGGGGCGTGCTTCTGCCCGACGACCGAACGCGACCTCGGCGACGGCATCGGCCCGGCCCGCGCGCTGCGCGATGCCGGGGTGCGGCTGAGCATCGGCAGTGACTCCAACGCCGTCGTCGACGCCTTCGAGGAGACGCGGGCGCTGGAGCTGGACGACCGGCTGGCCAGCGAGGAGCGCGGCCGGTTCACCGCCGAAGAACTCCTCGAAGCGGGCACCGACCACTCCGCGATCGGCTGGCCCGAGGTCGGTGCGCTCGCCGTCGGCCGGGGCGCGGACTTCGTCACGGTCGGCCTGGACTCGGTCCGGACGGCCGGGATCGAGCCGTCCGGGGTCCTGTTCGCGGCGTCCGGGGCCGACGTCCGGCACGTCGTCGTCGCGGGCCGTGAAGTCGTGCGCGACGGATCGCACCTGCTCATCGAACGGCCGGAAACCGTGCTGGCGAAGGAGATCGAGACGCTGTGGCAATCCTGATCACGGGCATCGGCGAGCTGACGACGAACGATCCCGAGCTGGGTCGCCTGACCGACGCGGCCCTGGTCATCAACGACACGAAGGTCGCCTGGGTGGGGCCGGCGGCCAACGCCCCGGACGCGGACGAGCGCGTCGACGTCGGCGGCCGCGCGGTGCTGCCCGGCTGGGTCGACAGCCACACGCACCTCGTCTTCGCCGGCGACCGCACCGCCGAGTTCGAGGCGCGGATGGCCGGAAAGCCCTACACGGCGGGCGGAATCGCGATCACGGTCGGCGCGACGCGGGAGGCGTCCGACGAGCAGCTGGCGGCGAACCTGCGTCACCACGTCGACGAGGCGGCTCGGCAGGGGACGACCTGCCTGGAGACCAAGACGGGCTACGGCCTGACGGTCGCGGACGAGGCCCGGAGCGCCCGGATCGCCGCGGAGGTGGCCGACGAGGTCACGTTCCTCGGTGCGCACCTCGTGCCGCCGGGCGCCGACGCGGAGTCCTATGTGGACCTGGTGTGCGGCGAGATGCTCGACGCCGTCGCGGGGAGCGTGCGGTGGGCGGACGTCTTCTGCGAGACCGGCGCGTTCGACGAGGCGCAGTCGTCGCGGGTCCTGAAGGCCGCGGCCGGGCGCGGGCTCGGTCTGCGCGTGCACGGCAACCAGCTCGGCGAAGGCCCGGGCGTGCGGCTGGCGGTGGAGCTCGGCGCCGCGAGCGTCGACCACTGCACGTACCTTTCGGACGCCGACGTCGAGGCACTGGCCGCTTCCGGCACGGTGGCGACTTTGCTGCCGGCGTGCGACTTGTCGACCCGCCAGGCCCTGGCGCCGGCGCGCCGGCTGCTCGACGCGGGCGCGACCGTGGCGCTGGCGAGCAACGCGAACCCGGGCAGCTCGTACACGACGTCGATGGCGTTCTGCGTCGCGACGGCGGTGCTGCAGATGCGCATGACGGTCGAGGAAGCGGTCTGGGCGGCGACGGCGGGCGGGGCGAAGGCGTTGCGCCGCGACGACGTCGGCGTGCTGCGGCCCGGCGCGCGGGCGGACGTCCATGTCCTCGACGCGCCTTCGGTGACGCACCTGGCCTACCGGCCCGGGGTGCCGCTCACGAAATCGGTGTGGCGCGCCGGAGTTCCGGTGCGCTAACGTCGGGCGCGAGGACGCGCGAAGACACAGTCCGGTATGGGTTAGTCCGGGCGGCACCAGCAGGCTTACCTGTGCGTCCCTTCCTCGGAAGCGACGAAGGGACAGCTGTGTCTGTGATCATCATCGGTGCCGGTCTGGGCGGCCTGAGCCTCGCCCACGGGTTGCGCCGCGCCGGAATTCCGTGCCAGGTCTACGAACGCGACGAGTCGGCCGGTGCGCGGAAGCAGGGCTACCGGCTGCACATCGGCGGCGCCGGCGATGCGGCGCTGAGCGAGGTGCTGCCTCCGGAGCTGCACGAGCTCTTCCGCGCCACCGCGGGCCGGGCGCTGCCGCACACGAACGTCTACGACGACCGGTTGCGGCTGCTGACCCGCCTGGAAGACGAGGGCACGCACCTCAACATCAACCGCTTCACGCTGCGGCAGATCCTGCTGCACGGCCAGGAAGTCCGCTACGGCAAGCGATTCACGCACTACGAGACCGACGATGACGGCGTGACAGCGCATTTCGCCGACGGGACCGCCGCGCGCGGCAGCCTGCTGGTGGGCGCGGACGGGATCACCTCGCCGGTGCGGCGGCAGTACCTGCCGCACGCCCGGGTCGTCGACGCCGGGCTCGTGCACCTCTACGGCCGGATCCCGCTCACCCCGGAAACCCGGGCGCTGTTCGAACCCGAAATGTTCGCGGTGTTCTCCATGATGCTGGGCCCGGACCGCACGATGGCCGGCTTCGCGCCCGTCGACTACCCAGAACCGGTCGCCGACGCGTGCGCGCGGCTGGTGCCGGACCTGCGGCTGCGTGACGACCGGCCGTACATGACCTGCTCGGGGCCCGCTGGGAAGTCGTCGGCCACTCCGAGGCCGAACTCGCCGCGATGACCCCGGGCGACCTGCAGAAGGTCGCGCTCGGCCTGGTCGACGGCTGGCACCCCCTGGCCCGCGCGATGGTCGGGCACTGGGACGTCCCGGCGACGTTCCCGCAGCCGATCCGCACGAGCGTGCCGATCGGGCCGTGGGAACCGTCGCGCGTGACGCTGGTCGGTGACGCGATCCACGCGATGAGCCCGGCCGGCGGCGCGGGCGCCAACACCGCGTTGCGCGACGGTGCGGCCTTGGCGTCCGCGCTGGCCGGGGCCCCGCTGCTCGAGGCCGTGGCGGCCTACGAGACTGCGATGGTGGGCTACGGGTTCGCGGCCGTGCGGGAGTCCGCCGAAAACGGCCGCCGGTACCTCGGGCAGAACCCGCTCACAGCGGAAGCGTGAACGGCGTGCACGTCGGCGTGTAGGACGCGTCGAGCGCGTGCAGGATCAGGCCGGTGACGTTCGGGTCGACCGCCTGGCTCAGGTGCCCCGAAGCGTCGGACGGGCAGAAGTCCTGCAGCACGATGTCGGTCGCGCCCGGCTCGTTCAGGATGCCGCTCGTGTACGGCGTGACGACCTCGTCGTACTTGCTCACGATGCTCGTGTACGCCGGCCCGGCCACGTGCACGCCGCCGCGGGCCAGGTCGTCCAGGAACGCCGAGGGCGCCAGGTATTCCGTGCACGCGCCGCACGCCGTGCGAAGAACCGTCCCCAGCCCGGGCACCGACGTCAGGAGCGCCTTCGCCAGCGCGTCGAGGCCACCGAGCGTGGTGCCGCGGTAGTTCGCGCCGAAGCCGACGAAGTGCGCGACCTTCGCCGCGCCGCCGCCGTACTTCAGGTAGTACGCGGGCATCGTGCTGCCCTCGGAGTGCCCGACGATGTCGGCCTTCGCCGCGCCGGTCGTGGCGCGCACCCGGTCGACGAACCGGCCGAGCTGCGCGGCGCTGTCGCGCATCGACGCGAGGCCGCCGACGCCGGGGCCGAGGATGCCGGTGCCGTACGTCAGCGAGAAGACGCAGTAGCCCTGGGTGGCGATCTTCGGTGCGTGGAAGAACCAGTTGACGGTGTCGTTCGCGCCGAGGCCGTGCACGAGCACGACGGGTTCCGGGTGCGCGGCCGACGGACGGCAGCCCCAGTCGTTCCAGCCGCTGCCCGGCGCCGCCTCCGCGACCGCCGGAGCGACCGCGCCGAAGGTGAGCGCCGCGGCGAGCACGGTCAGGATTCGCTTGGCACCGCCGTTGGTGACCCGCATTCCGTTGCCTCCAGTTACCCGTCAGTACGTGACGCAGATCATGATCGGTCACATCCCGCTGGAGGCGAGCTGGGAGAACGCTCAGAGTCGCTCGGTGTTCGTTGTGATGGGTGACGACGACGGCTTGCGGGCGCCGACGACGATCCCGGCCGCCGCGACCAGGCCGCAGAGCCACGCGAACCAGTCGCCGAAGCGGGCGTAGAGGGTCTTGCCCGGCCCGACCGGGACGTCGGCGACGACCACCGTGAACGGGCGTCCGCCGGTGTGGGCGTCGGCGAGGACGTGGCCCTGCGCGTCCGCGATCATCGGTGTGCCGCGCGCCGCGCTCCACGCCACCGAGAAGCCGTTCTCGACGCCGCGGACCAGGGCGGTGCGACTGTGCTCCCAGCCGTCGACGTCCTCGTCGGACGCCGGGATGAGGACCAGGCCCGTGCCGGCTTCGCCGTACTCGCCGCTGGGGCCGGCGAAGTTGACGTCCATGCACACCATGAGCCCGATCCCGGCGAGGTGCGCGAGTGCGGTGCCGGACGCGATGTTCGGCGAATCCCCGTTGTGCCACTTGTGGTATTCGACCGGAGTGCCGGACGGCGGCACGGCGAGAGCCGCGTTGAACCGGCCTTCGGGGGTGGTGTCGAGGACGCCGGTGACGACGTCGAGATTGCGCACCCGGGCGACTTCCGTGAAGGCCTCGACGAGCCGGGGACGACTGGCCTGGTCCACCGCGAAGGCCGCTTCCGGCAGCACGACGGCCTGGACGCCGTCCGGCAGCCGGCGGATCTGGTCCACATAGGACTGGATGAGCGCCTGGCCGTCGGGTGTGGCGACGTCGACCGCCCAGCGGCTCTGTCCCGGCGCGACCAGGGCGATCCGCGTCGAAGGCCCGGTGGGTGCCGGAACGCTCCAGAAAACGAGCGCGCCCAGCGCGGCGGCCACGGCGACCAGCCCGGTCAAGCGGGACCGGGCGCGCACGCCGGGGGCGAGCGCGGCGGCGACGGCGGCCGGGACGAACAGCACCAGGAACTCCACGCCCCAGCCGCCGGTGACCGCGGCGAGCCGCAGGACGTCCGGCCGGTCGGCCTGGGTGGTCATCAAGGTGCCCATGAGCCCGGTCTGGTTGAGCAGGGAAACGCCGTAGAGCGCGACGGTCCACAACGCGGGGGCGGCCAACGCCGCCAGAAAACCGTGGCCGCGGCGGACCAGCAGCCGGAACAGCCCGGCGGCCAGCGCGAACAGGAGCGCGCTGCCGCCGAGGATCCCGATCGCCGCGGGGCGCGGGACCGCCAGCGAGTGCCAGAAGTAGCTCCAGCTGCCGGCGCTGCCCGCGAGGTACGCGATGAACGCGCAGCCGAGCGCGGGCACGCCGGGGACGCGGGGCGCGAGCAGGAGGACCGGCAGTGGTGCCAGCCACGCGAGCTCGGGCACCGGATCCAGGCCCGTGCCGAAGAAGAACAACACGGCCGACGCCACCGTCGCGACGACCGCCCACCCCAGCTTGTTCATCCCTGCCCCTTTCGTCCGGCATCGACCGTCGCAGGTGCCGGCGCCGGCCGCACTGGGCTGGACTACCGCATTGGGGGTGAGGCAGACCCCACCTGGTTCATGGAGAGTTCAGGGAGCTGTCACTCGACAGGGATCGGAGCGGCTCCTGTTGATCAGTAGCGTTGCTAACGAACCACCTCCGGTACCGGAAGAGGGCCGCCATGGACTTCTCGCTCATCGTGCTGGTGGTGATCGTCGCGGCGCTGGCCTTCGACTTCACCAACGGCTTCCACGACACGGCCAACGCGATGGCCACGTCCATCGCCACCGGCGCCCTGAAACCGCGGGTCGCGGTCGCCGTGTCCGCCGTGCTGAACCTCGTCGGCGCGTTCCTCTCGATCGAAGTCGCGAAGACGATCTCCGGCGGCATCGTCGACGACACGAAGGTGACCCCGGTGATCATCTTCGCCGGGCTGGTCGGGGCCATCGTGTGGAACCTGGTGACCTGGCTGATCGGGCTGCCGTCGAGCTCGTCGCACGCGCTGTTCGGCGGGCTCATCGGCGCGACCTGGATCGCGTCCGGCTCGGACGCCGTCCACTTCGGGAAGGTCGTCGAGAAGGTGCTGATCCCCGCGCTCGCCTCGCCGGTCGTCGCCGGGATCGTCGCGACGCTCGGCACCTTCCTCGTCTACCGGATCACGGCCCGCGCGAAGCAGGGCACGGTGGGCCGGACCTTCAAGGCCGGTCAGATCGCTTCGGCGTCGCTGGTGTCGCTCGCGCACGGCACGAACGACGCGCAGAAGACCATGGGCGTCATCACGCTGACGCTGATCGCGTCCGGCTCGCTCGCGCCGAACTCGGGTCCGCCGCTCTGGGTGATCCTGACCGCGGGCACCGCGATCGCGCTGGGTACCTACCTCGGTGGCTGGCGGATCATCCAGACGATGGGCAAGAAGCTCACGGAAATCCAGACGCCGCAGGGCTTCGCGGCCGAGACGAGTGCCGCGGCGGTCATCCTGACCTCGGCGCACCTCGGGTTCGCGCTGTCCACCACGCACGTCTGCTCGGGCGGCATCATCGGCTCCGGTCTCGGCCGCAAGCTCGCCGAAGTCCGCTGGGGCGTCGCGGGCAAGATGGTCGTGGCCTGGGCGCTGACGCTGCCCGCCGCCGCGATCGTCGGCGCGGTCGCCGCCGAGGTGTCGACGCTCGGGACGTGGGGCACCGTGCTGATCGGCCTCGCCGGGGTCGTCGTCGCGGTGGGCATCTACCTCGCGTCGAAGCGGAACCCGATCAACGCCAACACCGTCAACGAGTCCGAGCCGGTCGCTCAGCCGGCCAACGCCTGAGGAGCGCCGTGCACATCGATTGGGGTTCCCTCGGTCTCGTCTTCGTCGTCGCGCTCGCCTCGGTGGTCGTGCTGACGAGCCTCTTCTCCTTCGCGGTGGTGGGGCTCTCCCAGCGCGAGGCGGCCCGCGAATCGGGTGGCTCGGGCACCGGTCCGCTGGCCGGGGCGGTCCTCTGCTTCGCGCTGTGCCTGGCGATCGTCGGTTACGGGATCTACTTGATCGTCGCCTGAGCGCGTTCCCGGAAGCCGTCCGGGAGCCCGCCGAGCAGGGGCTTGAGCGTCTCGCGGCGGGCGTCGCCCAGGTGGTTCAGCAGGTCGAGCGCCGGGGTCCACAGGTCTTCGTCGGCCCCGGCGGTGGTGATCAGCCGGCCGAGCCGGTGGGCCGGGAGCAGGCCGACGACGTGGTCGATGCGGTTCTTGTCGTCGAGCACGAACGCGATCCGCAGCAGGCCGGGGTCGTCGATCTCCTCGAGGGCCCGCCGCACGGTCGGGTCCGGCAGGTGCCCGACGAACCGGCCGAGGGTGATCCAGTCTTCCTTGCGCGCCAGCTCGGCCGCCACCGCGAGCACGGTTTCCAGGGGGATGCGCGAGATGATCGCGCTCGCCCGCCGCGGGTCGAGCTCGGCCGCGACCTCGGCGAGGAACCGCGGGTGCAGCCGCTTGGCGACGTCGACGCCGCGCGCGACGTCGACCACCCCGGCGATGCGGGCGCAGAGCAGCGGGCCGAACACCTTCTCGGCGATCTTGGCGAGCACCCCGCCGGGCAGCAGCCGCGCGGCCAGGGCCATCCGCTGCAGCACGGCGCCGTTCGCGTCGAACAGCGTGTCGGTGACCTGCACGCGGAACGCCTGCAGGTCGTCGGCGTCGACGCGGGCGAGGTACTCGAGCCGGGCGGGCTCGACACCCAGGACCCGGGCGAGTTTGAGGATCTCCGCTTCGGACTCGTAGCTCGCGGTCACAGCCCGACCGCCTTCCGGACCGCTCCGCGCAGCAACGCGGGGACGTACCGGAGGCCCTCTTCGCCCGCTTCGGCGAGCGCTTTCGCCTGCCGCCTGCGCGCGTCGCGCAGTGCGTCGGCGAGGTCCTGCCGCTCGTGCTCTTCGAGGGCCTCGATGCCTTCGGGGAGGTAGCCGCCCAACTGCTCGGCGAGTGTGCGCTCGGCCATGGTGGATCATGATGCATCATGCGGACATGACCATCGAGACGTCCACGGTCCGTGTCGGCGACCTCTCCGCGTACCTGGCCCGCCCGGCCGGCGGCTCTGGGCGGGGGATGCTGCTCCTGCCGATGATCACCGGCATCGGCGAGCAGGTCCGGGCCTGGGCCGGCGAGCTGGCCGAGCGCGGCATCACGGCTTTGACCTGGGACGTCTTCCACGGCGCGAGCACCGACAACACCTCCCGCGAGGACCTCGGCGCGAAGCTGGGCGAACTGCGTGACGAGCCGGCTTTGGCGGAGCAGACGGCCTTGCTCGACCACCTGCTCGGCGATCTCGGCTGCACGTCGGCCGGGGTCATGGGCTGGTGCCTCGGCGGCCGGTTCGCGCTCCTGCTCGCCGCCCGCGACCAGCGGCTTTCCGGCGTCGTCGCGTACCACCCGACGGTCCGCGAGCCGGCGCCGCCGAACCACGACCTCGACACGGTCGCTTTGTCGACACGGATCACCGCGCCGGTGCTCGTCGCCTACCCGGAGGCCGACACCGTCGTCTCGCACGAGACCTTCGCCCGCCTGCAGACGGCGTTGCAGTCCCGGTCGCGCGGAGCGACGTTCACCCAGCACTTCCCGGGCGCCGAACACGGCTTCAGCGACTCCTCGCGGCACGGCACCACGGTCAACGCCGACGCGTACGCGCTGTCCTGGCCGCAGGCGCTGGCCTTCCTCGACACGCTGAAGGGTTGACTTTCGGCAGTGGTCGCCCGCCCGCGCGGCTTGTAGCTTCGTTCCTGTGCGGGAGGTGACGAAGCGCAGGTGGCGCGTGGTGCTGGACGTGCTCCTCGGGCTGTTCCTGGCTTTCACCGTGGTCGCCGGCACGGTCGAGACGCGGTCCTGGTGGGAGCTGGCCGGCGGTCTCGCCGTGGTCGTGGGCTCGGTGGCGACGGCTCGGCGGTACCCCGGCGTCTCGCTCGGCATCGCCCTGGCCGGAACGCTCGCCGTCCCGTTTCCCTACGGCGACCGCGTCCCGGTGTGGACGGTGTTCGTGCTGGTGGCGATGAGCTACCAGGCCGCGCTGCGGATGGAACGGGTCCGCCCCGCTGCGGTGCTCGGTGGAGCCATCGCGCTGCTGGGCATCCCGGTGTCGCTGCTCGCAGCGCCCGACGGCCTCGGCGACTGGGGATCGATGATGGCGATCCTCGTGTTCGCGGGGCTGTCGCCGTGGCTGCTCGGCCGGTACGTCCGGGTGCGCGGTGAGCTCGCGCGCACCGGCTGGCGCCGGGCCGAGGAGATGGAAAGCAGGCAGCGCCTGGTCGCCGACCAGGCCCGGCTGCGCGAACGGGCGCGGATCGCCAGCGACATGCACGACTCGCTGGGGCACGAGCTGAGCCTGATCGCGGTCCGCGCGGCGGCGCTGGAGGTCGCGAGCGGGCTCGACGACGACCGGCGTGACGCGGCCACGCAGCTGCGGACCAGCGCCGCGGCGGCCACCGAACGGCTGCGCGAGATCATCGGTGTCCTGCGCGAAGACGCCGCGCCGGTCGAGCCGGTGCAGGGCGACCTCGGCGAGCTGATCGCGCGGGCCCGGGAATCGGGGTTGCTCATCGACGCAGAAGTGGACAGTTCGCCTGCGCCGCCGATGGTGGCTCGCGCGGCGTACCGCGTGGTGCAGGAAGCCCTGACCAACGTGGCGAAGCACGCGCCCGGTGCCGCGGTGACCGTGCGGGTGACGAATACCGGTTCGCGGACTTCGGTGAGTGTCGTGAACGCGCCGCGGCCCGCCGGCCCGTTGCCCGGGGCCGTGTCCGGGCACCTCGGGCTGATCGGGCTGCGCGAGCGCGTCCGGCTCGTCGGCGGGACGCTGAGCGCGGGACCGCGTGAGGGCGGGTTCGCCGTGATCGCGGAGCTGCCGCACGGCGCCGCGCCGGTCGAGGAGACCCCGGAACGGCGGGAGGCGGCCGACGACGCCGTCGGGCAGTCGACGTCGGCCCGGGCGCTGGAGCTGGCCCGGCGCGACGTGCGGCGCAGCCTGATCCAGGCGGTCACCATCCCGGTCGCGTTGTTCGGCGTGCTCCTCGCGGTCAGCGGGATCGCGTTCCTCTACCAGTGGAACGGCTCGGAGCTGCCTGGCGGCGCCTACGAGCGGATGCGGGCCGGGCAGTCGCGAGCCGAGCTGAACCTGCCGGAACGCCAGCGCGCGGCGCGCCCGGTGCGGGGCGAGCCGCCACCGGTGCCCGGCGCCGTCTGCGAGTACTACGGTGCCGGGAGATCGTGGCTGAACGACGACTACGCGGCCTACCGGCTGTGTTTCGCCGACGGGAAGCTCGTTTCGAAGATCTGGTTCGCCGAGGGGGATTCGTGATCAGGGTCGTGCTGGCCGACGACGAGGCGATGATGCGGGCGGGGGTGGCGGCGATCCTCGGCGCGGACCCGGGGATCGAGGTCGTCGCCGAGGCCGGGGACGGGCGTGCGGCCGTGTCCCAGGCGCTCGCGACGCACCCGGACGTCGTGCTGCTGGACATCCGGATGCCCGGGATGGACGGGCTGGGCGCGGCCGCGGAGATCCGGCGGTTGCTGCCGTCGACAGGGGTCATCATGCTGACGACCTTCGGCGAGGACGAGTACATCGAGCGCGCGCTGGGGCTCGGCGCGGGCGGGTTCCTGCTGAAGTCCGGTGACCCGCGCGAGCTGCTGGCGGGCATCCACGCCGTCGCCGACGGGGCCGCGTTCCTCTCGCCGAAGGTGGCTCAGCGGGTGATCGCGCGGCTGTCGGGCGGCCGGCTTTCCCGGGCCGCGGCGGCGCGTTCCAAGGTGGCCGCGTTGACCCCGCGCGAGCGGGAAGTGCTGGCGCTGGTGGGATCCGGACTGTCCAATGCGGACATCGCGGCGAAGATGTTCGTCGTCGAGGGCACGGTGAAGGCGCACGTGAGCACGATCCTGACCCGGCTCGGGGCGAAGAACCGGGTGCAGGCGGCGATCACGGCGTACGAGGCGGGACTGGCCGGGGGAGACGAGGCGGCCGCCAGCCGCTGATCGAGGCGCCGGCTCGGGCCGTCAGCTTCGCGGGGACGAGCCGCAGCAGGTTCATGCGCAGGGCCGTGAGCACCGGGCTGGTCACCTGCGGCCCGGCCTTGCCCGCCCGGACCGACGCGCGCGCGACCCGCTGGCTGCGCGGGCGCCGCTGCGCGTCGTAGGCGGCGAGGGCGGCGTCGACGTCGTCCACTGTGGACACGCTGTGGGCCAGCACGACGGCGTCTTCGAGGGCCTGGCAGCCGCCCTGGCCGAGGAACGGCGGCATCGCGTGCGCGGCGTCGCCGAGGAAGGCGACCCGGCCGCGGACGTAGGTCTCCAGGGGTGCGGCCAGGTGTTGGAGGTCGTGGTACAGCAGGGCTTCCGGCGGCGTCGCGTCGATGAGCGCCGGGATCGGGTCGTGCCAGTCGCCGAAGTGCTCCTTCAGGTAGGCCTTGAGGTCGGCCGGGCGGGCGCCCGGCTCGGTGACCGAGGAGGCGAACCAATAGACGTCACCGCCGGTCAGCGGGAGCACGCCGACCTCGGTACCGGGGGCGAAGGTGGTGCTCAGGCCGGGGACCGTCACCGGCCGGGCGATGCCGCGGAACGCCGAGCTGCCGCTGTAAATCGGCCCGGGGTGGTGCGGGAAGAGAGCGCGCCGGATCGGGCTGTGGATGCCGTCGGCGGCGACCACGAGGTCGGCCCGGAGTTCGCCGCCGGCGAAGCGGACGACGCCGTCTTCGGTCGCTTCGGTGACCTCGGTGCCGGTCCGCAGGCAGCCGGCGGGGAGGGCGTCGCGCAGGCCGGCGATGAGATCGGCCCGGTGGATGCCGGCGAGCGGGCGCCCGTGTATGCGCTGGAAGCCGGCCGCGTCCCACCGGGCGACCCACCGGCCGCGGCGGTCGCGGAGGCCGCCCTGGTCCTGGGCGGCCAGGTGCTCTCCGAGGTCGACGCCGAGTTCGTCCAGGCAGCGCAGGGCGTTCGGCCAGAGCGAGATGCCGGCGCCGACATCGCCGAACTCGGGCGCGCGTTCGAGGACGGTGACCGCCCAGCCCGCCCGGTGCAGCCCGATCGCGGCCGCCAGGCCACCGATGCCGCCGCCGACCACCACTGCTCGCATGAGTCCTCCTCTACACCTGTAGAGGACTCTACACCTGTAGAGTGACCTGCGTGGACCGGCTTTCGCAGATTGGTGATGCGGCGATCGAAGTGATCGCGGCCGAGGGCATGCGCGGGCTGACGCACCGCGCGGTCGACCGTTTCGCCGGGCTGCCGCTCGGCTCGACGTCGTACTACGCGCGCACGCGAGCGGCGCTGATCGAGCTGACGATGGCGCGGATGGTGGCGCTGGACCAGGTCTCGCCGCGGCCCGGCGGGCTGGCGGAGTCGATCGCGGGCTTCGCGTTCGAATCGATCACGTCCGGCCGCACCCGGATGCTGGCCCGCTACGAGTTCGCGCTGGAGGCGACGCGGCGCCCGGAGCTGCGCGCGGTCTACGACGAAGGCGGCCTGCTGATCCGCCGCTTGGCGGTGGAGGCCTTGGCGGCCGCGGGTTCCGCCGACCCGGCCCGGCACGCGACGGTGGTGGTGAACTGGCTGGAGGGAACGATCTTCGACTCACTGGCCGGAACGGGTTCTCTTGCACCGCCGAGTTTCGAGGCCTTGGTCGACAGTGCGCGGGAGCTCCTGACTGGGATCGGCGTGGGCTGAATCCGGTTGTCCACAGCCCTGGCGGGATGTGGACAACCGGAGCCCGGCGGCGGTCTTCGGCGGATTTCCGTCGGGTGGCCCGGATACGCTGGAAGCGGGGGCAGCCCCCAGGGAGGGCGGGCTGTGATGGCCGGGCCGTCGTGGCCGCCGCGTTCGCTGCTGAGGAAGCCCAGCCTCAAGCGTCCCGGCGGCGCAACACCTCGGCGCCCGCCAGCAGCGCCGCGCCGGCCCAAGCCGCGCAGATCAGCAGCCCTGCCCACGGCGCGTACGGTGCCGGGGCCATCGTGATCGGGTTCGGCTGGCCGGCCTCGACCATCGCGTTCACCCCCGCGATGCCCGGGAAGTACGACACCAGCTCCGGCAGCCCCAGTGACGCCACGATCAGCGGCAGTGGCACCAGCAGCACGATCACCGTCACCAGCGTCCCGGCCGCGCTGCGCAGCGCCCAGCCGACGCCCGTGCACAGCAGCCCCAGCAACGCGAAGTACCCGCCCATGCCGGACGCCGTCGTGAAGCCTGCTTCGAGGGTCGTCGGCAGGCCGTGGCCGTCCTTCACCGCCGCCGCCAGCGCCATGCCCGCGCAGGAAAGCCCGACGCCGTAAGCGAAGAGCACCGGCAGCAGCACCGCCGCCTTCGCCAGGGCCACGCGAGAGCGGACCGGTGTCCACAGCAGCGTCGACCGGATGCCGCCGCCGGCGTACTCGCTCGTTACGAACAGCGTCGCGAGCGCGATCACGGCGAACTGCGTCAGGTAGAAGCCGCCGCCGAGAGCGATGGTGTTCGCCGCCTGGGGGTCGTCGTCGAAGTGCTGGGCGATCCCGGACAGGGTGCTGTAGCCCAGCATCAGCGCCGTCCCCGCGACCAGGCACCACCAGGTCGCCCGGACCGACCAGAACTTCGTCCACTCCGACGCCACCGCGCCGGACAGGCCGCCCGTCCGCACGCTTGAAGAAGGCACAGTCGTCATGCCGACACCCCGTATTCCACCGAAGAAGCGGTCAGTTCCATGTACGCCTGCTCGAGCGACGCCGTGCGCTCGGCGAGCCCGTGCACGCGGATCCCCAGCTCGTGCACCAGATCGCCGACGCGGGTGACGTCGAGGCCGTCCACCACCAGTTCGTCCGGCCCGCCGGGGTGCGTCGACCCGCCCTCGGCGCGCAGCCGCGCGTCGAGCTTGGCGCGTTCGCCGTCGGCCGGGACGCGCACCGAAACCGTGGTCCGGGAATTGCCCGCGATGAAGTCCGCGACCGCCGCGTCGGCCAGCAGCTTGCCCTTGCCGATGACGATCAGGTGGTCGGCGGTCAGCTGCATTTCGCTCATCAGGTGGCTGGAGACGAACACCGTCCGCCCTTCGGCCGCCAGTGAGCGCATCAGCTGCCGCACCCAGCGGACGCCGTCCGGGTCGAGGCCGTTGACCGGCTCGTCGAACATCAGGACGCCGGGGTCGCCGAGCAGCGCGCCCGCGATGCCGAGCCGCTGGCCCATGCCGAGCGAGAACTGCCCGGCCCGCTTGCCGGCGACGTCCGAAAGCCCCACGGTCGCGAGGACCTCTTCGACGCGGCTCGGCGCGATCCCGTTGCTGCGCGCCATGGCCAAGAGGTGTTTCCCGGCACTGCGGCCGGGGTGCAGTGCCTTGGCGTCGAGCAGCGCGCCGACCTCGCGCAGCGGGTGCCGCAGCTCGGCGTAGCGCTTGCCGCCGACGAGCACCTCACCCTCTTGCGGGTGGTCGAGCCCGACGGTCATCCGCATGGTCGTCGACTTCCCGGCGCCGTTCGGGCCGAGAAAGCCGGTCACCTGGCCCGGCGCGACGTCGCAGGTGAGCGCGTCGACGACCGTCTTTTCCCCGTAGCGTTTCGTGAGTCCCCTGAGCGTGATCATGGGCCCAGTCTGGGATTTCCGGGACGCCGGGGGCATCGGCCGACGGTCGCGGCCGGACCCCGACTTTCGGCAGGGGTCAGCCGCGGCGGCGGGTGTGCCGGGTCGGGACGGCGGCGGCCGGGTCCTCGGGCCAGGGGTGCTTCGGGTAGCGGCCGCGCAGGTCGGCGCGGACCGCGGGATAGCCGCTGGTCCAGAAGCCCGCGAGGTCGGCGGTGATCGCGGCGGGGCGGCCGGCGGGGGAGAGCAGGTGCAGCACGACCGGGACGCCGGCGAGCGTGGGCGTTGCGGTCCAGCCGAAGGTTTCCTGCAGCTTGACGGCGAGCACCGGCTGGTCGCCGCGGTAGTCGACGCGGATGTGCGACCCGGACGGGACTTCCAGGCGATCCGGGGCGAGGTCGTCCAGTTTGGCCGCTTCGGGCCAAGGGAGGAGGGCCTTCAGTGCGGTGCCCGCGTTGATGTTCGCGAGGTCGGATTTCCGGCGCGCGTGCGTCAGGTCCAGCCAGGTGTCCACTTCGGACAGTAGGGTGGTGTCGTCGACCGCGGGCCAGGGCGCGCCGACGACGCGGTGCAGAAACGCCATCCGTTCGCGCAGGCGGATCGCGTCCTGGCTCCACTTGAGGAGGCCGAGGCCGTCTTCGCGGAGGCCGGTGACGAGGGCGTCGTGCACGTTCGCGTCACGCAGGGGCCGCTCGGACAGGGTGATGGCGCCGAGCTTGCGGACGCGCCGGGCGACGACGTCGCCGTCCCAGGTGACCTCGTCCACTTCGGACACGGGGCCGACGTGCGTGGCGAGGGCTTCGTCGGCGGCCGCGGCGAGGCGGATGGTGCCGTGGACGCGGCCGGGGTCGCGAGTGGCTTCGGCGATGGCCAGCCATGCGGAGTCGAGTCCGCTGCCGGGTGGGAGTTCGGCCGCGGTGCCGCCGGCCATGAGGTAGACGGGCGCACCGCCGGGACGCCGCCGGGCCAGCCGTTCGGGATGCGCGAGCGCGACGACCAGCGCGGGATCGGGCCGCTGCCCTCGGGTGGCTGTACCGGTTTCCGTCACTGAAGATTTCGCGGCCAAGGTCTCGAGTCGCCGCGCTTCGCGTTTCCAGCGCCGGGATCCTTCGTCGCCGGCCGAGCGAAGCCTGCTCAACTCGGCGTTGACGTCCGTCAGCGTCGCGCCCGCGTCCAGCAGCGCCACCACTTCGGCCGCCGCGCGGGCGCCGACTTCCGCGGCGCCGTCGAGCAACGCCCGCGCCAGCCGCGGGTGCAGCCCCAGCTCCGCCATCCGCCGGCCGCGGGCGGTCACCGCTCCGGAAGCGTCCGTCGCGCCCAGCGTGACCAGCAACGCCCGCCCCGCCGCCAGCGCGCCCTCGCCCGGCGGGTCCCACCACGCCAGCCCACTCCCGTCCGGCGTCGACCAGCACGCCAGCTCCAGCGCGAGCCGGGCCAGCTCGGCCGTCCTGATCTCCGGCTCCGGGTAGGCCGGCAGCAACGACTGCTCGTGCTCAGCCCAGCAGCGGTACGCCCGCCCCGGCCCCTCGCGGCCCGCGCGCCCGGAGCGCTGCGTGGCCACCGCCGCCGAGACCCGCACCGTCGCCAGACCCGGCAAGCCGCGCCGGTGGTCGACCCGCGGTACCCGCGCCAGCCCCGAATCCACGACCGCGCGCACACCCGGCACCGTCAGGCTCGACTCGGCCACCGCCGTCGCCAGCACCACCCGCCGGCGGGCACGCGGCCGCATCGCCTCGTCCTGGTGCGCCGCCGAAAGTCGCCCGTGCAACGGCAGAACGTCCACATCGGACATCGACAGCAACCCCGAAGTCCGTGCGATCTCCCCCGCGCCGGGGAGGAAGGCGAGCACGTCACCGTCCCCTGAGGACAGTGCGGTCCGCACCGCTCGCGCGACGCACGCCTCGATGCGCTCGCCCCGCGCGGGCGGAACGTAGGAAAAGGAAACCGGATACGCCGGCGCCGTGGCCTTGATCACCGGGGCGTCGCCCAGGAGCGTGGCGAGCCGGCCCGCGGCCACCGTCGCCGACGTCGCCAGCAGCCGCAGGTCGTCGCGCAGCCCCGCGCGGACGTCGAGCAGCAGGGCCAGCAGCAGGTCCGCGTCCAGATGGCGCTCGTGGCACTCGTCCAGCAGCACCGTCGACACGCCGGGCAGCTCGGGATCGCCCTGCACGCGCCGCACCAGCAGCCCCGACGTCACGACCTCGATCCGCGTCCGCGCCGATACCTTCCGGTCGCCGCGCACGGCGTAGCCCACCGTCTCGCCGACCGGTTCGCCCAGGATCGCCGCCATCCGCGCCGCCGCGGCCCGGGCGGCCAGCCGCCGCGGCTCGGCGACGACGACGCGGCCGGAACCCGAAGCCAGCGCCAGCGGCACCAGCGTCGTCTTCCCCGTCCCGGGCGGCGCGACGAGCACCGCGGTGCCGTGGGCGTCCAGGGCGGAAAGGACCTCCGGCAGGACAGCGCGGACGGGCAGATCGGGCAGCTTCACTTCTCGGTGACCTCGGGTGGGGCGGGCAGCTGGTAACCGGACGGCCCGATGTTCGCGTTGAGCGAGCGCAGCCATTCGCCGGAGGAGATCATCTTGCGGATCGCGTCGTCGACCGCGGCCACGCCCTGGCCGTCGCCCTTGCGCAGGCCGACGCCGTAGCTCTCCTTCGAAAACGGCTTCCCGACGACCTTCAGCAGCTCGGGGTCGCGCGTGACGTAGCCCGCGAGGATCACCCCGTCGGTCGTCATCGCGTCGATCTGGCCGGCGAGCAGCGCGGTCACGCAGTCCGGGTACCGCGGGTACTCGACCAGCTGCACGGCCTGCGCGAACTTGTCCTTCACCTGCTGCGCCGGCGTCGACCCGGTGACCGAGCACAACCGCCGCCCGTTGAGCGTCTCCGGGCCGGTGATGTCCGGGGACGTGCGCCGCACCAGCAGGTCCTGCCCGGTGGTGAAGTACGGCCCGGCGAACGCCACCTGCTGCTTGCGCTTGTCGGTGATCGAATAGGTCGCGACGACCAGGTCGACCGCGCCGGAGGTGAGGTCCGTTTCGCGCGTCGCGGACGTCGTCTCGCGCCACGTGATGTCCTTCGCGGCGACACCCAGTTCCGAGGCGACGAAAGTAGCGACATCGACGTCGAACCCGACGAACCGGCCGTCCACGGTGCGCTCGGAAAGCCCCGGCGCGTCGAACCGGATGCCGATGGTCAGGTGATCCGCCGCACTGGCGCGGGTCACCAGCGAGTCGGTCGGCGAGACCTTCGATGGACCGCAGGCCACTGCCGTGACCAGCAGCAACGCCGAACCGAGGAGCGTCCGCCACCGCATCGCGCCCCTCCCTCCGCCACCGCCGTGCCCTCACGTAGTTCTCAGGTCCTCCCGTTAGCCTAAGTGCGTGGTGCGACCGTCCCAACCCGTACTGGACGCCGTCGGCACGCTCGCCCGGGTCGGGCTGGCGGCCGTCTGGCTCGTTTCCGGTGCGCTCAAGCTGGCGGATCCGGGGCAGACGTTGATCGCCGTGAAGGCGTATGACGTCCTGCCGGACGCGCTCGCCAACCTGGTGGCCATCGCGCTGCCGCTCGTCGAGCTCGTGCTCGGGTTGTTCCTGCTCGCGGGCCTGGCGACCCGGTGGGTGGCCGCCGCCTCGCTGGTGCTGCTCGTCGTGCTCATCGCCGGCATCGCCCAGTCGTGGGCGCGCGGCCTGAGCATCGACTGCGGGTGCTTCGGCGGCGGCGGCCAGGTGGCGGCGGGGCAGACCGAATACCCGCAGGAAATCCTCCGCGACTCCGGTTTCGCGCTGCTGGCCGGCTGGCTGCTGGCGCGGCCGCGCACGCTGCTGTCCCTGGACGGCTGGCTCGCGCGAGGTCGCGGGAACTCTGACGAACCCGAGCCCGACTACTCGGGTATCGCGGAAGGGAACTGATACACAGTGGGTGGAGCTGAGCGGACCGCTCGGAAGCGTCGTCAGGCCGCACAGGCCGGGGGAGCGAGGGCGGTGGCCCAGGCCAGGGGCGCGTCGACCGACAAGCGGAAGTGGATCATCGGGATCGCCGCCGTGGTCGTCGTGGCCGCGCTCGTGATCGGCGGGGTGATCTGGACGATCTCGGACAAGAACAAGACCGACGGCCAGGTCATCGACCCCGGGAAGACCAGTGCGCTGGCCGGCGACGTCACGCAGAAGCGCGACGGCGTCGTCGTCACCGTCGGCAAGGCGGGCGCGAAGGCCTCGATCGACGTCTACGCCGACTTCCTCTGCCCGATCTGCGGCCAGTTCGAGAAGACCTACAAGACCGACGTCGAGCAGGCGATCAACGACGGCAAGCTGCAGGTGCGCTACCACATGGTGCCGCTGCTCAACGACCGGTCCGACCCGCCCGGCTACTCGCTCGACTCGGCGAACGCGGCGCTGGCCGCGGCCGACGCCGGCAAGTTCCTCCAGTTCCACGACGCGCTGTTCGCGAACCAGCCCGAAGAGGGCAAGCGCGGCTACGACAAGGCGCAGCTGATCAAGCTCGGCGCCGACGTCGGCATCACCGACCCGGCGTTCGCGCAGACGATCAACGCCGGCACGTACGACCAGCAGGTCAACACGGCTTTCCAGCAGATCGAAAACGACCCGAAGCTGGCGCAGGACTTCGGCAACGGGCAGAGCGGTTTCGGCACGCCGACGGTCACGGCGAACGGCGCGATCGTCAACTGGCAGGACCCGGGCTGGCTCGCGAAGGTCACCGGCTGAGTACGGGCAATTCGCCCACCCGGGTACGGACCGTGGTTTAGGCTGGATCCCGCAGCAGGGGAACCGGGGGTGGCGCGCGCACGTCGCACCTTCCGGTGACAGGGAGGGCCAGTGGACGGTTCGCATCAGGGGTTTCACGTCGACGACGGCGCGTACGCGCGGTACGCCCGCGAGGTCGACCCGCTCGGGGACGACGTCAAGGGCGCGGCCGACAACCACGTCGGCCCGCACGTGACGCTCGGTGGCCACGGCTTCTCCGAGATGGGCGGCGAGTCCGGCTTCTCCGGCGCCTACAGCGGCCGGATGCGCGCGCTGCAGGAGCGGATGCACCGCGTCGGCGGCGGCTGGCGGCAGGTCGGCGAGGCGGCCCGGCAGACCGACCGCAACTACGCGGCGGTCGAGGGCGAGCACGGCGACGTCGTCCGGCGCCTCGGCAGCGACCTCGGGCAGGACCGCCCGTGACCGAGCACCACACCGACCAGCTCGTCCGGCACAGCCTGGAACCGACGAACCAGTTCGCGGACAAGCTGCGGCACGACCCGGCCGCCATCGGCGGCGCGCGCGACGCGCACGTCGCGCTGCAGACGTCGGTGGGCCACACCCGTGACACCGCGGCCGACCAGCGCGTGAACCTGACCTCCGCCAGTTCCGGCGCGACGACCGACCGCGCCACCGCGACGTCGCAGAGCCTGGAGAAGGAGGTCCAGGACCTCCTCGACGAAAGCGCCGAGATCGAGAAGGCCGTCGCCGAGGCGGCCGAGAGCCTGCACGTCGGCGAGATCAAAAACGACCAGGTCCGCGACCAGATCATCAAGGAGATCTCGGCGTCGATGAAGGCGCTGGCGGCGATCAAGTCGATCCAGCCGCCGGAGAGCCGCGCCGCCGCGTCGCGCGACATCCTGATGAAGCTGCAGACGAAGATCAGCCAGCTCACCGGCCAGGCCGCGACCTTCAGCGAGCAGACGATCAACCAGCTCACCGACATCGGGACCAGGCTCGGCGGTGGCGGCGAGCAGACGACGTCGGCGAGCAGCGCGTCCTCGACCAAGGTGGGTTCGTCCTTCAACAGCAACAGCGGCTACTCCGGCGGTGGGGACTCCGGAGGCGGCGGTGGGGGAGGCGGCGGTGGCGGGGGCGGCGGCGCCGTGCACAAGCCGCGGCTGCCGGTCGCGATCCCGCCGCAGCCCGGCTCCGGCGTCGCGATCAACCTGCCCGGCGGCAAGCAGGTCATGGCGCCCAACGAAACCGCGGCCAAGGCCGTGCGCAACGCGCTTTCGCAGCTCGGCGTGCCGTACGTGTGGGGCGGGACCGCGCGCGGCCAGGGGCTGGACTGCAGCGGCCTGACCATGACGTCGTACCAGGACGCGGGCCTGCAGCTGCCGCGGACGGCGAAGATGCAGACGGTCGGGGCCGAGGTGCCCTCGATCGACCAGCTGCTGCCCGGCGACCTCGTCGTCTGGTCGGGGCACGTGGCGATGGTGATCGGCGACGGCCAGATGATCGAGGCCGGCGACCCGGTGCAGATCAGCAAGATCCGCACCACGAACGCGGGGCAGTCGTTCATCGGCTTCTACCGCCCGACCGGCTAGGTTCCTCCGGTGGCCGAATTCGACATGGACCTGGCTTCGTCGCGGATCGCCGAGCAGGCGGACCGGGCCGGCGCGGAAGCCGAAGCGCGCTTCTCCCGGTCCGGCCCGGTGGTCGGCAAGGCGTCGTCGCCGGACAGCACCATCGAGGTCCAGGTGGCGCCCGGCGGGTTGCTGACCGGGCTCACCATCCACCGGTCGGCGCTGCGGCACGGGTCGTCGGTCATCGCCGACCAGATCCTCGAGCTGGCGCAGCGCGCGACCCGCCGTGCGGGCGACAAGATGTACCACGCCCTGGCGCCGGTGGTGGACGCGTCGCAGCTGGAAGTCCTGGGCTACGAACCGATCCCGGACGACGACCCGGACGCCGACAGCTACTCGTACGGAAGGTGAGCGCGATGCCCACGACGCGTGAGCTGATTTCCCAGGCGCGGGCGCGCGAAGAGGCGATGGCGCGCGTGGACGAGCTCCTGGCGTCGGCGTCCGGCACGGCCCACGACCTTGACGGCCAGGTGGAGGCGACGGTCGACGGCCGCGGCAAGCTGCTGCGGTTGTGGCTGGCGCCGTCGGCGGTGAACCTGGGTGAGCGCCTGGGGCCGCTGGTGGTGGAGATCGCCCAGGCGGCCATGCGCGAGGCGACCCAGGACGGCTACAACAAGGTCGCTTTGCTGCTGGGCGAAGACATGACGTACATGATCGAGCAGATGACGGGCCTGCCGGCGCCCGCGCGAGCCGAGGACGACGACCCGGGGATGACGGTCGAGGAGTTCCAGCGACTGCGGGCGGAACGGCTCGGTTCCGCGCCTCCGGAATCACCCGAACCGGTGACGAGCGTCGAGGACGAAGACGCTTATTGGGAGTCCTTCGACCCGGCTTCTCTGCGCTCGGATCGCTGAGCCGCCCCCGTTCTCCGCGCTACCGGCGGCCACCGACAGTTTCGGTCAGTCCAGCTGCGCCACGAGGTCCACGACGTCGTCGAGGTGAGCCGCCGTGGTCAGGTGTCCCATGCCCGGGAACACCCGGACGTCGCCGCCGAGCGTGCGGTGCACCGCCGGGCCCAGGCGGCGCGGTGGCAGGAAGCGGTCGTGTTCTCCGACTCCGACGACGCAGGGCTTTTCGGCACGGCGAGCCAGGAACTCTCCCGGCAGCGGGGGCGGGGCAAGCGTCGTGCGGCAGCAGCGGGCCACCAGCGTCATCCACTCCACCTCCGTCGCGGGTGGTTCCTCGCCGGGGCCGACGAACAACCGCAGCATCCGGCGGGTGTTCGCCGTGGTGGGGCGCAGCAGCCAGAGCGTCGAGGCCAGTGCCAGGCGCGGGTCCACGCTCAGCCGCACGATCCCGGCCGGGGAGATCAGCGCGCGCGCCGCGATGCGGGGCGAGCCGGCGGCCAGGACGACGGCGGCCCCGAGCGAATTGCCCACCAGCACGACGTCTTCGGCGTCCATCGCCGTCAGGACCTCGTCCACGACCTGGCCGTACCACGCGGACCGGTTTCGCCGGGGCCGGCGCGGGTCGCCGAGGCCTGGCTGGCCGGGCAGATCCACCACCGTCGTCGGCCGGCGGGCCGACAGCGCCCGCAACCACGGCAGCGCGACGGCCGCGGTGAAGCTGGTGCCCGGGACCAGCACGACGCGAGCCGGGCCGGCGCCGGCGGAGGTCAGCTCCACGCGGCCCGCGCTGGTCGTCACCGTCCGGCGGTTGATCGGGAAGTCCGCGCGGGCCAGCGCTTCCGTGCACCACCGCCGGACCTCGCGCTGCCCGCGCGGGTTCTGGTAGACGACCGGCATCGCGCCAGTGTGGCTCACCCCAGCTGCGCGGTCGAGTTCGCGCCGTCCAGGGACTCCCGGATGATGTCCGCGTGGCCCGCGTGCTGGGCCGTCTCGTGGATCAGGTGCAGCACGATCCGGCGGGCCGACCAGAACTGCGGCTCCGGGGGCGACCACGGCGTCGTCGGCAGCTGGACCTCGACGTCCAGCGACGGCAGCGAACGCACATACGCGTCGGTCTCGGCGGCCGCGGCCGAGTAGGCCGACAGCCAGTGCGAGAGTGTCTCGCTCATCGAGTACTGCGCCGTGTCGAGCATGCCGTCCGGGAGTGAGCCGTCCGCGGACTTCAGCACCTGGAGCCACAGGCGCTCGCCCGTCGCCAAGTGGCGGATCAAGCCGCCCAGGGTCAGTTCGCTGACCGTCGTGCGCTTCGCCGCGTCGGCGTCCGAAATGTCCCGGGCGGGGATCAGCAAGCGCTTCCGCACTTCCGCCAGCAAGCCCAGGAGGTCTTCGTGTTCGCGAGTCATGGGACGACCGTAGAAGCGAATTAGGCCAGTTCGTGACCGCAATCCGGAATCCCGGTGAGCGGAAACCGAGTTCGGTCAGAGGTCTGGACCAACCTGGAAACACTGTGCCTTAATTCAAGGCGTGAATTTCGGTCTCTCGACGAGGAGGACCCGGATGGGGCTCGGACGCAGACTGGGCATCGGCGCGCTGGCACTGGGGTTGCTGGTGGCGTCGGAAGCCCCCGCCCTCGCCGGAAACGGCCGGGCGTACAAGGATTCCTGGCGCCCGGTGAAGGTCCGGGTCGCCGACCTGATGTCCCGGATGACCCTCGACGACAAGCTCGGCCAGATGATGCAGGCCGAACGCCTCGGGGTCGCCGGCCCGGCCGACGTCACCACCGGCCGGCTCGGCTCGCTGCTCTCCGGCGGCAGTTCGCAGCCGACCCCGAACACGCCGGTCACCTGGGCCGACATGTACGACGGCTTCCAGAAGGCCGCCCTCGCCACGCCGCTGGGCATCCCGCTCATCTACGGCGTCGACGCCGTCCACGGGCACAACGGCCTCTACGGCGCCACCGTCTACCCGCACAACATCGGCCTCGGCGCGACACGCGATCCGCGGCTGGTGGAGAAGATCGGCCGCGCCACCGCGGAAGAGGTCTCCGGCACCGGCATCGACTGGGACTTCGCGCCCTGTCTGTGCGTCGCCCGCAACGACCGCTGGGGCCGCACCTATGAGTCCTTCGGCGAGGTCCCGCAGCTGGCCACCGAGATGACGTCGATCATCACCGGCCTGCAAGGGCGTTCGCTCGACCGGCCGGGATCGGTCCTCGCCACGGCCAAGCACTACGTCGGCGACGGCGGCACCACCGGCGGCGTCAACGAGGGCAACACCGAGATCAGCGAGCAAGAGCTGCGTCAGATCCACCTGCCGCCGTTCAAGGCCGCCGTCCAGCGCGGCGTCGGGTCGGTGATGATCTCCTACAGCAGCTGGAACAGCGTGAAGCTGCACGCCAACTCGTACCTGGTCAACGACGTCCTGAAGAAGGAGCTCGGCTTCACGGGCATCGTCGTCTCGGACTACAACGGCGTCGACAAGATCGACGGCAAGACCGGCTTCACCCCCGAAGAGGTCGAAGCGTCGATCAACGCGGGCATCGACATGGTGATGGTGCCCTACGAGTGGCGGAAGTTCATCGACACGCTGCGCACGCTGGTCCAAGAAGGCCGCGTGCCGATGGCACGGATCGACGACGCGAACAAGCGCATCCTGACGAAGAAGTTCGAGCTCGGCCTCTTCGAGCACCCGCTCACCGACCGCCGGTTCCTGGCCACGATCGGCAGCAAGCAGCACCGTGACCTGGCGCGTCAGGCCGTCCGCGAGTCCCAGGTGCTGCTGAAGAACGAGAACCACGTGCTGCCGCTGTCGAAGCGCGAGAAGATCTTCGTGGCCGGCAAGAGCGCGGACGACATCGGCAACCAGTCCGGCGGCTGGACGGTCGGCTGGCAGGGCACCAGCGGCCCGGTGATCCCCGGCACCACGATCCTGCAGGGCATCAAGAGCACGTCCTCGAACGTGACCTTCGCCAAGGACGGCACCGGGATCGACCAGAGCTACGACGTCGCCGTCGCCGTCGTGGGGGAGACGCCGTACGCGGAGGGCAAGGGCGACCGTCCACAAGGGATGGGACTCGACACGACCGACCTCGCCACCCTGCAGAAGCTGAAGGACTCCGGCGTGCCGACGGTGGTCGTGCTCGTGTCCGGGCGCCCGCTCGACATCGCGGCGCAGCTGCCGGACTGGGCCGGGCTGGTCGAGTCGTGGCTGCCGGGCAGCGAAGGTCAGGGCGTCGCGGACGTCCTCTTCGGCGACTACAACCCGACCGGCAAGCTGCCGGTGACGTGGATGCGCAGCGCCGACCAGCAGCCGATCAACGCGGGCGACGGGAAGCCCGCGCTGTTCCCCTACGGCTACGGCCTGCACTACTCGCGCCACTGGTGACCGTTTCCCCGCCCCCACCGGAAGGAACACCCGCATGTCATCAAGATCCCGCCGCCCCCTGATCCGGGTATTGGCCTTCTTCGCCGCCTGCCTGGGGCTCACCCTCGGCGCTCCGGCCGTGCAGGCCGCGACGCCGTTCAAAGTGCTCGCCTTCTACAGCGGCACGTACGACGCCGCGCACATCAGCTTCGAGAAGGAAGCCAACGTCTGGTTCCCGCAGCAGGCGGCGGCCAACGGCTTCACCTACACCGCGACGACCAACTGGAACCAGCTGACGACCCTCACGCCGAGCCAGTACCAGGTGGTCATGTTCCTCGACGACCAGCCGCAGTCGCAGGCGCAGTTCCAGGGCTTCCAGCGGTACATGCAGGCGGGCGGCGCCTTCTACGGCTTCCACGTCACGGCCTACAACGACGCTGACACGCCGTCGTACGCCAACTGGTTCCACAACGACTTCCTCGGCACCGGCCGGTTCACCTCGAACACGTGGGGCCCGACGGCGGAGACGCTGAAGATCGAGAACCGCACGCACCCGTCGACGGTGAACCTGCCGGCGACGATCAAGTCGTCGACGTCCGAGTGGTACGCCTGGCAGAACGACCTGCGCCAGAACAGCAACATCACCATCCTGGCGTCGATGGACCAGTCCACGTTCCCGATCGGCACCGACCCGAGCCAGACCTGGAGCAGCGGGTACTACCCGATCGCGTGGACGAACAAGAACTACAAGATGATCTACTCGAACTTCGGGCACAACGCGATGAACTACGACACGAACACCGCGCTGTCCTCGACGTTCGAAAGCGCCGACCAGAACCGGTTCCTGCTCGACGGCCTGAAGTGGCTGGGCGGCGGTTCGACCACGCCGACCGACCCGGGCACGATCGACCCGTCGGCCTGGTACGCCGTGGCGAACAAGGCCTCCGGCAAGTGCGTCGACGCGCGCGCCGCGGGCAGCACCAACGGCACCGTGATCCAGCAGTACACCTGCAACGGCACCACGGCCCAGCAGTACCAGTTCGCCGCGACCAGTGGCGGTTTCGACCGGATCAACAACCGCACGAACCCGGCCGAGGTCATCGACGTCACGAACGTGGCGACGACGGACAACGCCGGCCTGCAGCTGTGGTCCTACAGCGGCGGGAACAACCAGCAGTGGCAGCCGGTCTCGGAGGGCAGCGGCTACTACCACTTCGTCGCCCGCCACAGCGGCAAGTGCCTTACCGTGCCGGGAGCGTCCACCGCGGACAGCGTCCAGCTGGTCCAGTCGACCTGTGACGGCAGCGCCGCTCAGTCGTTCAAGGTCGCCTAGGGGATGCGCCACGGCACCTCCTCGGCTAACATGAATGCTCTTCACGTTGGCTGAGGAGGATGCCGTGGTGCGCGGGAACCGATCGATCCTCGTGGTGGTGGCCCTGCTGGCCGGGATGCTGGCCGGCGTGAGTCCCGCGGTCGCCGCGCAGCCGTTCTTCTGGGGCGTCGCGACGTCGGGCTACCAGGCCGAAGGTTCGGCGCCCGACAGCAACTGGCGCCGCTACGAGCAGGCGAAGACGTCGTCGATCAAGGAGCCCTACCTCCAGTCCGTCGACTTCCGGCACCACTACGCCGAGGACATCGACCGCGCGAAGCAGCTCGGCGTGAACGTGTTCCGCTTCAGCGTCGAGTGGGCGCGGATCGAGCCGCGGCCCGGCCAGGTCGACCAAGCCGAGCTGGCGTACTACGACGACGTCGTGCACCGCGTCCTGGCCGCCGGGATGCGGCCGATGATCACCCTCGACCACTGGGTCTACCCGGGCTGGGTCGCCGACCAGGGCGGCTGGGACAGCGACCGCACGGTCGACGCCTGGCTCGCCAACGCCCGCCGCGTCGTCGAGCGCTACCGCGGTCTCGGCGCACTCTGGATCACGATCAACGAGCCGACCGTCTATCTGCAGAACGAGACCGCCAACGGCGGGCTCGCCGGGTGGAAGCTGCCGTGGGCGCAGGCGCGGCTGGTCAAGGTGCACCGCGCGGCGTACGACCTCATCCACCAGCTGGATCCCGGCGCGCTCGTGTCCAGCAACACCGCTTACATCCCGGCCGTGCAGGGCGTGCTCGACGCGTCGTTCCTCGACCAGGTGCGCGACAAGCTCGACTTCGCCGGCCTCGACTATTACTACGGCGCGAGCCTCGACAACCTCAGTGCCGTCCACGCGGCGAGCGGCGAGTTCTGGAAGGTGACGCCGCAGCCGGACGGGATCTACTACGCGCTCCGCTACTACGCGCGGAAGTTCCCGGGCCTACCGCTGTACGTCGTCGAGAACGGGATGCCGACCGACAACGGCAACGCGCGGCCCGACGGCTACACGCGCTCGGACCACCTGCGTGACCACATCTACTGGGTGCAGCGCGCGAAGGCCGACGGCATGAACGTCATCGGCTACAACTACTGGAGCCTCACCGACAACTACGAGTGGGGCAGCTACCAGCCGCGGTTCGGACTGTACACAGTGGACGCCCGCTCGGACGCCACGCTGACGCGCCGGCCGACCGACGCCGTGGCGGCGTACCGGCAGCTGATCGCGGGCCACGGCGTCCCGGCCGGCTACACACCGGTGCGGCCGCCGGGGTTCTGTTCGGTCGTCGACGGCCTGGGCAGCTGCCTCGACCCGGCCCGCTACCCGGGCCCGGTGGCCCCGCTGGGCTGACGTCTCCCGGATGCTCTGAAGGCCACTATGAGGGCACTGGATGCCCTCATGGTGGCCTTCAGAGGCTTGGGGGTCAGTCGCGCTCGATGAGGTGGCCGACCACGTCCGGGCCCGGGTGGGCGTGGCCCGAGCCGTCGCGGCGGACGTCGATCTCCGGCAGCTCCACCGGGTCCCCGTTCTTCGCCGCGCCTGCCGGACGCGGGCCGATCCACGCCACCCGCAACGCCGTCTCGCCCTTGAGGAACCGCTGCGCCCGGACGCCGCCCGTCGCGCGGCCCTTGGCCGGGTACTCGCTGAACGGCGTCACCTTCACGCTCTGACCTGTCGAGGTGATCACCATCGGCTCGCCGTGCTCGTCGTCGTCCGTGCGGATCGCGCCGAAGAAGACCGCCGAACCCGCGCCCACGTTGATGCCCGCCATGCCGCCGCCCTTGAGGCCCTGCGGGCGGACCAGCGAGGCCGCGTACTTCAGTAGGGACGCCTCCGACGTCATGAACGCCAGGGTCTCCGTGCCGTCCGTCAGCCAGGTCGCGCCGACCACCTCGTCGCCGTCCTTCAGCGAGATCACTTCGAACTCGTCCGACCGGACCGGCCACTCGGGCGAACAGATCTTCACCACCCCGGCCTTCGTGCCGAGGGCCAAGCCCGGCGAACCCGCCGCCTGCTCGCCCAGCGGCGCGATGCCGACGACCGTCTCGCCCTTCTCCAGCGGAACCAGCTCACGCGCCGCCATGCCGCCACGCAGCGAGACCGTGCCCGCCTGCTCCGGCAGCACCGGCAACGGCAGGACGTCCGTCTTGAACGCCCGGCCTCGGCTGGTCACCAGCAGGATCTGACCGCGCGCGGTCGTGTGGACCACCGCCGCCACCGCGTCGTGCTTCACGCGGCCGTTGCGCCGGCGGGTCTCTGTCGACTCCTCGGACTCCGCCGCCGTGCGCGCCACCAGCCCGGTCGCCGACAGGATCACCTGGCACGGGTCGTCCGTGACCTCCAGCGGACCGGACGGCTTCGACGCGGCCAGGACCTCCTTGAGGTCGCCGTCGATCAGCGACGTGCGGCGCTCGGTCGGGAAGTCCTTCGCGATCTTCGCCAGCTCCGCCGAGACCAGCTTCTTCAGCACCGACTCGTCGTCGAGGATCTTGGACAGCTCGGCGATCTCCTCGCGCAGCCGCTCCTGCTCCGACTCCAGCTCCAGCCGGTCGTACTTCGTCAGCCGGCGCAGCGGGGTGTCGAGGATGTACGTCGCCTGGATCTCCGACAGCTTGAAGCGCGTCATCAAGCCGTCCTTCGCGGCCTGCGCGTTCTCGCTTTCGCGGATGAGCTTGATCACCTTGTCGATGTTCAGCAGCGCGATCAGCAGGCCGTCGACCAGGTGCAGCCGCTCTTCGCGCTTCCGGCGCCGGTACTTGGTGCGCCGCGTGACGACCTCGTAGCGGTGCCGGAGGAAGACTTCCAGCAGCTCCTTCAGCCCGAGCGTCTGCGGCTGGCCGTCGACGAGCACCAGGTTGTTGATGCCGAACGACTGCTCCAGCGGCGTGAGCCGGTAGAGGTCCGCGAGCAGCGCCTGCGGGTTGACGCCGACCTTGCACTCGATGACGAGCCGCGTGCCGTTCTCGCGGTCGGTGAGGTCCTTGACGTCGGCGATGCCGGTGAGCCGCTTGGACTTGTTGACCTCGTCGGTGATCTTCTCGATCACCTTCTCCGGGCCGACGCCGTAGGGCAGCTCGGTGACGGTGATCGCCTGCCGCCCGCGGCTGCCTTCGAGGGGCCCGGTCTCGACGTTCGCGCGCATCCGGACGACACCGCGGCCGGTCTCGTACGCGCGGCGCACCTCGTCCAGGCCCAGGAGGCTGCCGCCGGTCGGGAGGTCGGGGCCGGGGACGAACTCCATCAGCTTGTCGAGCGTCGCGGACGGGTGCGTGATCAGCCACCGCGCCGCCGCGACGACCTCGCCGAGGTTGTGCGGGATCATGTTGGTCGCCATCCCGACCGCGATCCCGGACGTGCCGTTGACCAGCAGGTTCGGGAACGCCGCCGGCAGCACGGACGGCTCTTCGAGCGAGCCGTCGTAGTTCGGGCGGAAGTCGACGGTGTCCTCACCGAGCTCGCCGACCAGCTGCATCGCCTCGGGCGACATCCGCGCTTCGGTGTACCGCGAGGCGGCCGGGCCGTCGTCGGGCGAGCCGAAGTTGCCGTGCCCGTCGATGAGCGGGACGTTCAGCGAGAAGTCCTGTGCCAGCCGCACCATCGCGTCGTAGATCGCGACGTCACCGTGCGGGTGGTACTTGCCCATGACGTCGCCGACCACGCGCGAGGACTTCACGTACGCGTGCGTCGGGCGGTAGCCGTTCTCGTTCATCGAGTACAGGATCCGGCGGTGCACCGGCTTCAGGCCGTCCCGCGCGTCCGGCAGGGCGCGCGAGTGGATGACCGAATACGCGTACTCCAGGTACGAGTCTTCGATCTCGGTCTTCAGCGAGTTGTCGAAGACGTTCGCGCCGGCGCGGTCGAACGCGCTGGGATCGACCTTGGTGGTGGTGCCCTTGCGGCGTGCCACGGCTGAACTCCTTGGTAGCAGCGAAAATTAAGCGTCGATGGCGTCGCGGTCGATCCGGTCCGAAGAGGCGACCAGCCAGTTCCGCCGGGGCTCGACCTTCTCGCCCATCAGCAGTTCCAGCGCGCCTTCGGCGGCTTCGGCGTCGTCCATCGTGATCCGGCGGACCGAACGGGTGGCCGGGTTCATCGTGGTCTCCCACAGCTCGTCGGCGTCCATCTCGCCGAGACCCTTGAACCGCGGCACCGGCGTGACGATGCTCTTGCCCGCCCGCTCCAGCTCCGCGTACTTGGACTCCATCTCCTGCTGGGTGTAGGTGAAGTGCGTTTCCGCGTTGCGGCCCTTCGTGACCAGCTTGTGCAACGGCGGCATCGCCGCGTACAGCCGGCCGTCCTCGATCACCGGCCGCATGTACTTCGCGAACAGCGTGATCAGCAGCGTCCGGATGTGCGAGCCGTCGACGTCCGCGTCCGCCATCAGGATGACGCGGCCGTAGCGCATGGTCGTCAGGTCGAACGTGCGTCCGGTGCCCGCGCCCAGGACCTGCACGATCGACGCGATCTCGGCGTTCTTCAGCGTGTCGCCGAGGGACGCCTTCTGCACGTTCAGGATCTTGCCCCGCAGCGGCAGCAGCGCCTGGTACTCCGACACGCGCGCCATCCGCGCCGACCCCAGCGCGCTGTCACCCTCGACGAGGAACAGCTCGCTGCGGGCGACGCCGGTGGTGCGGCAGTCGACCAGCTTCGGCGGCATCGCCGCGCCCTCGAGCGCGGTCTTGCGCCGGGCCGCGTCCTTCTGCTGCTTCTGGGTGAGCCGGACGCGCGAGGCGTCGACCACCTTCTGCAGCACGACCTTCGCCTCGGACTTCGTCTTGCGGTCCTCGGTCCAGGCCTTCACGTGCTTGTCGACGATGCCCTGGATGACCCGGGTGATGCCGGCGGTGGACAGCTCGTCCTTCGTCTGCGACGTGAACTGCGGCTCCGGCAGCCGGACGTGCACGACCGCGGTCATGCCCTCGAGGACGTCCTCGATCGTCGGCATGTCCTCCTTGGGCTTGAGCAGCCCGCGGGTCTTGGAGATGGCGTCCTGCAACGCCTTCGCCATCGCCCGGTCGAAGCCGCGGCGGTGCGTGCCGCCGTGGACGTTGCGGATCGTGTTGGTGAAGCACTCCACCGTGCGCTCGTAGCCGGTGCCCCAGCGCAGCGCCACCTCGATCTCGGCGTGCCGCTCCACATTGGACTGCATGACGCCGGCCGCGTCCGCCGCGTTCTCCTTGTACGTGCCCTCGCCGGTGATCAGCAGCGTGCCGCAGACCGGCTTCTCGCCCGACGGCGTGAGGAAGTCGACCATGTCGACCAGGCCGTGCGGGAAGTGGAAGGTCTCCTCGTTGATCGTGTCTTCGATCGCCGTGCGCAGCACGTACGTGACGCCCGGGACGAGGAACGCGGTGTTGCGCATCTTGGTCCGCACGGCCTCGACGTCCAGCGCCGCGCCGGACTCGAAGTAGCGCGCGTCGTACCAGTAGCGGATCGACGTGCCGCTGCGCTCGCCGCGCTTCATCTTGCCGACGAGGTTCAGCCCGGAGCGGCGGGTGAACTTGGCTTTGGGGCCGGGCGCGTCGAAGGTGCCGGGGACGCCGTGCTTGAACGACATCTGGTGGACCTTGCCGTCCTGCTTCACCGTGACGTCGAAGCGGTGGGACAGCGCGTTGACCGCCGAAGCGCCGACGCCGTGCAGGCCGCCGGAGGTCTTGTAGCCGGAGCCGCCGAACTTGCCGCCCGCGTGCAGCCGGGTCAGGACCAGTTCGACGCCGGACAAACCGGACTTCGCGTGGGTGCCGGTGGGGATGCCGCGGCCGTCGTCGTCCACCTGGACGCTGCCGTCGGCGTGCAGCGTGACGACGACCTTGGTCGCGTGGCCCGCGACGCCCTCGTCCGTCGAGTTGTCCACCACCTCGGAGAAGAGGTGGTTGATGCCCCGGCTGTCGGTGGAGCCGATGTACATCCCGGGGCGTTTGCGGACGGCTTCGAGACCCTCGAGGTGGGTGAGGTCGTCGGCCCCGTACAAGGTCTCGGCAGTCACAGGGTCGTTCTCCCGGATCGTGGCTCGCGAAAAGTGCTGGGATGGCGCGGCCTGGAGCCTGCACCGTACTGCAGGATATCCGCCACCCCCGACAACTTTCGCGCGCTCCCTGCTCCGGAGTGGCGCGCGCCGCCCGCTACTTGGGGTCGTAGCCCAGGTCGGGCCACAGGGCGAGCAGGGCTTCGATCTTCCGCGGGACCTGGAAGCTGTTCCGGAAGTTCGGCTTCTCGCCGATCGTCGCGAGGCCCTTGCGGAGCTCGCCGAACAGCGGCCTCGCGGCCGTCTCCCGGGTCAGGATGTAGCAGTAGGTGCGGCGCGGGTAGGCGAACTCGTCGGTGTAGGCCTGCAGCACGAGACCGGGGGCCTCGATCCGCGACCCGACCAGGGCACGGCCCTGCTTCTGGCTGTAGACGCGGATCACGTGCACGCCCGGGCGGAGCGTGCGCGGCGGGTCCTGGCCCTGGCCGTCGTCGGCCCAGAACAGCTCGACGCGGAACGGCTGTTCGCCGTTCTCGCCGGGGTGGGTGTATTCGCGCTGCAGCTCTTCGAGCCGGTACGCGGCCTCGGCGTTCGGTTCGCCGCCCTCGACGAGGCTGACGAGGTACAGCTCGGCCGGGCGCGGCCAGGCGGGCCGGGGGACGTCGGTGGCTTCGGTCTCGGTCTCCGTCGCAACCGGTTCCGGCTCTTCGGCCGTCGGCGTGGCGGCAGCCGGCGACGTGGCGGGGGAATCCGGCTCGGCCGGTGTGGCCGCGGCGGGCGGCGGGGAATCGGCTGCCTGCGGAACGGCCGGTGCCGGTGCCGCGGGCCGGACCGGCGACGGCGGCGGGGTCGGCGCCGCGGGGCGGACGGGCGACGGCGCCGCGGGGCGCACCGGGGACGGCGGCGGGGTCACGGCAGCGGGGCGGACCGGCGTCGCCGGGCGGCTCGTGACCGCGGACCGGGTGGGTGCCGCGGAGCGGACAGGGGGCGTCGTGCGCGGCGCGGTGACGAACTTGCCGGCGCCGTACTGCTCCAGGAGCGGCTCCAGGTCGCCCACCGTCAGCGAGGGGCCCGCCAGGTCGCACCACTCGAGCCAGGCCTCCTGGGCCTCCTCGACGGTGTGCTTCTCGTGGGAGACCGTCACGGCTTCGAACAGCTGCCGCGGGCCGGCGGCGGTGACGTCGGCGGAGCCGACCACCACGAACGACGGTTCGTCCTCGGCGATCACCAGCTTCGCGTTGAGCCCGCGCAGCGAGTGCACGATCACGCCCGCCTTCACCCAGTGCAGCAGGGCGTGCGGGCTCGTCGCGCCGGACAGCACGGTGTCCAGGCTCGCGTCCGTGATCACCGTGTCGCCGGGTTCCAGCGGCAGCAGCGCTGCCGCACCGGGCCCGACGTGGCCGAAGGCGGCCACCAGGTTCCGGCGAGGCGCGAGCAGCGGGGTGATCGAACCCCAGATGTCGCGGCCCGTGAGAAGGCGTACCGAACGTTCTGCCAGACCCAGCCGACCGAGCTCCGCGTCCATGTCCATGACCTTACTTGGTGCCCCCTACGGCATTGACGGCCGGAATATCTCTTGCTTGGAAGTAGTTGAACGCGCATGTAAGATGGGGGTCGCGAAGGGAGCAGGTCATGCAGTTCGGAATCTTCACGGTGGGCGACGTCACGACCGATCCCACGAACGGCACCACGCCGACGGAGCACGAGCGGATCAAGGCGATGGTGCGCATCGCGCTCAAGGCGGAAGAGGTCGGTCTCGACGTCTTCGCGACCGGCGAGCACCACAACCCGCCGTTCGTGCCGTCGTCGCCCACGACGATGCTGGGCCACATCGCGGCCCGGACGTCCAAGATCATCCTGTCGACGTCGACGACGCTCATCACCACGAACGACCCGGTGAAGATCGCCGAGGACTTCGCGATGCTGCAGCACCTGGCCGACGGCCGCGTCGACCTCATGATGGGCCGCGGCAACACGGGCCCGGTGTACCCGTGGTTCGGCGAGGACATCCGCCAGGGCATTCCGCTGGCCATCGAGAAGTACGCGCTGCTGCGCCGGCTGTGGCGCGAGGACGTCGTCGACTGGTCGGGCAAGTTCCGCACGCCGCTGCAGGGCTTCACGTCCACGCCGCGGCCCCTCGACGACGTTCCGCCGTTCGTGTGGCACGGGTCGATCCGCAGCCCGGAGATCGCCGAGCAGGCGGCGTTCTACGGCGACGGCTTCTTCGCCAACCACATCTTCTGGCCGAAGGAGCACTTCCAGCAGCTGATCGCGTTCTACCGCCAGCGCTTCGAGCACTACGGCCACGGGACGGCGGACCAGGCGATCGTCGGGCTCGGCGGCCAGGCGTTCATCCGGCCGAAGTCCCAGGACGCGTGGAACGAGTTCCGCCCGTACTTCGACAACGCGCCGGTGTACGGCCACGGCCCGTCGCTGGAGGAGTTCACCGACCAGACGCCGTTGACGGTGGGCAGCCCGCAGGAGGTCATCGACAAGACGCTCACGTTCCGCGAGCATTTCGGTGACTACCAGCGCCAGCTGTTCCTGATGGACCACGCGGGTCTGCCGCTGAAGACGGTGCTGGAGCAGCTGGACCTGCTGGGCTCGGAAGTGGTGCCGGTGTTGCGCAAGGAGCTGGACTCGCTGCGTCCCGCCCATGTCCCGGACGCTCCGACGCACGCGTCGCTGGTGGCTGCTGCTGCTCCGGTTTCGGAAGAGGTGTCGGCATGAAGCTCGCGGTGGTGACGGCGGGGCTGTCGGTCCCGTCGTCCACCCGGCTGCTGGCGGACCGGCTGGCGGCGGCCACGGTCGCCGCTTCGCCGTCGCCGGTGTCGGTTTCGGTGGTGGAGCTGCGGGACATCGCGCTGGACGTGACGAAGAACCTGCTGACCGGCTTCCCCAGCCCGGAGCTGCGTTCGGCGATCGCTTCGGTGGTCGACGCGAACGCGCTGATCGTGGTGACACCGGTGTTCACGGCCGGGTACAGCGGGTTGTTCAAGTCGTTCTTCGACGTGCTGGACGCGGACTCCCTGGTGGGCAAGCCGGTCCTGCTGGGCGCGACGGGCGGCACCGAGCGGCATTCCCTGGTGCTGGACTACCAGCTGAGGCCGTTGTTCGCTTACTTGAAGGCGGATCCGGTGGCGACCGGGGTGTATGCGGCTTCGTCGGACTGGGGCGGGGAGTTGCAGCGACGCATCGAGAAGGCGGGGGCGGAACTGGCCACGCTCGCGGCCGGCCGTCCCTCGGCGGCCGCCGAGCCGGCGTTCGTCCCGTTCGACCAGCTGCTGGCGGGCGCGGGTGAATGATCCCGCTAGGGTGGGCTGATGGGGTCGATCAGGCAGGTCCAGATCACGTTCGACTGCGCGGAACCCGAGCGCGTGGCCCGGTTCTGGTGCGAGGTGCTGGGATACGTCGTCCCAGCACCCCCGGAGGGCTTCGCGAGCTGGGCGGACTACGACGCATCGCTGCCCCCGGACCGCCAGGGGGCGGCGTTCGCGTGCGGTGATCCTTCCGGTGTGGGGCCGCGGTTGTTCTTCCAGCGGGTGCCCGAGGGGAAGGTCGTGAAGAACCGGGTGCACCTCGATGTGCGGGTCGGTACCGGGTTGGTCGGGGAGGAGCGCTTGGCTGCTCTGCAGGCGGAGTGCGCGCGGTTGGTTGCGCTGGGGGCGGTGCAGGAGCGGGTGCTTCTGGCCGATGAGTTCAATGAGTCTTGCATCGTGATGCGGGACGTTGAGGGGAACGAGTTCTGCCTCGACTGAGGTTCTGAGCTGCGGGTTTGTGGCTCGATTTCGCGCGGGCGGTCGGTGTGGGCTGGGTGGGGTTTCCGGGCTGTTGCTGGATAGAGCTTCTGTTGGCTGGTCCGCGCTGTGGGTGGCCTTTGGGAACGGGTTCTGCGCTGGTGGATGGTCGCGGTGCGAGGTCTGGAACCGCACGATCAGTGTTTGGGCTGCAGCCGGGGGCCGGTGCTGCCTAGAGCTTTGCTCGGCCGTCTGGTACTGGCGGGGTTTCGGGAGTTGCTGCTCGCCGATGCGGGTTCTGAGCGCTTACGGGGTTGCGGAGGAGCTGGGGCTGCTGCGGGTCTGTGGCCCCGTTCCGCGCCGCCGGCCGGTGGGACCAGCTGCCTGGAGCTTGGTGCGCTGGGTGTGGGTGTACAGGGCTGAAGGCTTCGGTCGGCCGGTCCGAGCTGTGGTTGGGATGCGGTCCGGAATCGCACGGTCGGTATGTGGGCTGCGGATACAACTGGGTCGGTGCTGCGTAGAGCTTTACTCGGAAGTATTGGCACTGCCGGGCTTTTCGGCGGTCGACACGGAGTGCCTGTTCGCCGACACCGGCTCTGAGGAGCCTGAGTGTCTGGGCGCTGACGTGGGGTGCGGATGAGCTGGAGCCCTGCATTGCGATCCGCCGAGAGCGGGTTGTGGATTGCTCGGGGCGTGGGTGTAGGCCCGTAGCCGGTTGGCTGCGGGCCTTTCCCGTGTTCGGTTGTTCAGGCTGCGAACGGGAGTGGTTGGTGGAGGTTGTTGCGCCGGGGTTTTCGGCGTTTGTCCAGGAACACGGGTGGTAGGAATTCGGGTAGGCCGTCGGTGGCGATGCGGACTTGCCAGCCGGAGCGGTGCAGGAGTCGGTGGTGGTGGGCGCACAGTAGGACCAGGTTGCCCAACTCGGTCGGGCCGCCATCAGCCCAGTGCCGGACGTGGTGACCTTTGAGCTTGCCCCAAGGTGGCGGACACCGTCAGAGTGGTTGTCATGACCGCTGGAGGTTGTTCAGATGGCCAGTACATTCTCGAGAGAGTTCAAGA